>RFOM01000002.1 GCA_009926615.1 Pseudomonadota bacterium | reverse complement strand
TCTCCGCGCGTTGCCGCGCGAATCCTCTCGCCCTTGCGTGCGGCTCTTCCCGCACTCTGTGACTTCTTTCTTCTCTTTTCAAAGAACTGCTCGTTGAGAGCCTCCGTGACTTACTCAAGCGGTCAGAGCTTGTCAACGAATCTTGAATGTTTTTTTTCCATATTCATTTCAGCTCTTTGGAATGTGCGCACTCGACAATTCGGCGAGCACCCTCGATGACCCGATTCAGCGGCTGGGTCAAAGAACACCGGAAATAACCGGCTTTTCCGAAACTGCTGCCGGGGACGGCAAGGACTCCATACCGGACAAGCTGCTCGGTAAATGCATTGTCATCGGTCATCGGCGACTTCGGAAACACAAAAAATGAAGCTCGCGGGCGAACACAGTCAATGCCGCCGCGGCTCAGAATGTCCACAAAAGTATTCACCCGATCGCGGTAAAGGGAAACGTCGACACTGGCATCAAAAACCCGCGGCAGAAGTCTTTGCATCAGCGCAGGTGCGTTGACAAAGCCAAGAGCACGGGCCGAATTGCGCAGTGCGTTGATTGTTTCCGGCAAGGCCAGAGCGGGTCCCCATGCCAGATACCCGATACGCTCGCCTGCAAGGCCCAAATCCTTGGAATGCGAGCGGACAAGCCACGCTGCAGGGTAAATTTCCAGCACGCGGACCATTTCTTCGGGGTTGTAAAGCAAACGCGCATAAGGCTCATCGGAAATCAGGTGAACAAGCCTGCCCGTTTCGCGCCGGTGGGCCTCCAGCAGCGATGCAATCCCGCGGACGACATGTTCGGGGTAAAGCACACCGGACGGGTTATTGGGACTGTTAATGATGATTGCACGCGTCTTTGGGGTAAGCGCGGCGCGCAGTTTTTCGAAATCCGGCAAATGACTGCCGTCGGACCCGACGATCACGGGTATGCCGCCCATGTTGGTTACATACGGCCTGTACTCGGAGAAAAACGGCGCAAGCAGAACGACTTCGTCGCCATGATCCAGCAGTGTTCTCAAAAGAATCTGCAACGCACCCGCAGCTCCGCAGGTTATAAATACACTGTCGCGGCCGATGGGGATGCCTTCACTTTTCGAGAGCCGTCCGGCGAGAAAGCTCCTGACTTCAGGATAACCGGCATTGTCCATATATCGGTGCTGTCCTTCGGCCTGCTCCTGAGCGAGCCTGACAAGTTCGTTGCGCACTTCGGACGGCGGCTCAAGATCCGGATTGCCGAGAGACAGGTCAACCAAATCAATATCCGGATTTTCTTCGCGCAGTTTTTGTCCGAGCAAAAAGACACGCCTGATTTCTGAACCCATTGAGGACAGAGTCCTGCAGGCATGGCTGATGATGTCTTCACTTTTGAAATGCAGATCCGCGGATAATTTAAGGCTCATGTTTTCTGTCTCCCGCGGCTTCATTAACCCGACAGACCCGTGTTTGTACACACGCACGACTTAAAAACAGACACCGGTATCAGCCGGTGCACAGCTCACCGGAAAGAACAGCTCTTTAAAAATTGCCGCGCACCGCTCAGGACTCAGTCAGGTACAACCAATCCGTCTTTGATGCGCACCGTGCGCCGCGCCAGCTCCATGACCCGCGGATCATGTGTGGCGAAAAGAAAGGTCGTCGAATGTTCGCGGTTCAACCGCTGCATGAGCTCAAGAATTTGATCGCTGGTTTTGGAATCAAGGTTTGCCGTGGGCTCATCGGCAAGCACAAGACGCGGCTCGGTAATCAGCGCGCGGGCTATAGCAACACGCTGCCGCTGACCTCCCGACAGTTCATCGGGCTTGTGGGTCATAAATCTTTCAAGTCCAACTTCCGCGCACACCGCGCGCACACGTTCGCGCAATTTCGCGCGCTCCTCGCGCTTATCACGGACCAGACAGGGAAACTCGATATTCTCGATGACATTCAGAACAGGTATCAAATTGAAATTCTGAAAAATAAAACCGATTTTGAAATTCCTGACCTCGGCAAGGTCGTTGAAATCGCGGTTGGATACATCTTCGCCGTCCAGCAGATACTGGCCTGAAGTCGCTCTGTCGAGACATCCGATGATGTTGAGGAGCGTTGTCTTGCCGGAACCCGACGGCCCGAGAACGACCGTGAATTCTCCTTCGGCAACGCTGAAATTGACACCCCGCAGCGCCTCAACACTGGTTTTGCCCAACTGGTAGATTTTCTTCAGGTCTGCGATTTGAATAATGTTCTGTGAACCGACGCGGGCCTTGCCCGCACTGACTGCTGATTGATCGGCCATGCCGCTTATCCTCAAAAGAAAGATTTCACTTCAAGACCCAACCTCGACTTTGCAGGATTGAGCTCATTCGTCCGAATGCGACCTGTGCCGGTCAGCACAACGCCGGAGTTTTTGACAAGGTTATAATCAGAGCTTGCCGATAACGTCAGACTGGTTGTCTGTGTCGGATTCCATTGTACCAGCGGGCCCTGATAACCGGAATGATCATGCAGATTGTGTGCAACGGCCCACGATAAAAAAGTATCGTCATTAAACTTGTAACGTTGATAATTCAGATACAGGGTATTGCGCATAAGCACCGGCAGCGAGGGTTTTTCTGCCAGCTCTGGATACTTTACAGCCAGCATCTGCGCATTTTGCAGACGTCTCTGTATATCAATCAAAGAATCCCCGTCTGCCTGATGCGAAAGTTCAACAAGCATTGAAGACTCGTTTTCAAAATCGTACCTGAAGCCGGCAAGTCCCCTGATGTAAAAGTCCCTTGAATCGGTTCTTGAAACGCCGGCTGAAGTTGGTCTCGCGGAGCCCTGCTGAATCAGAAACTCGGCATGTCCTTCGAGTTGCTTGCTCACTGCAGTCAAAATTTGCGACCACGAAGCTCCCGTTTTCAATGCCCGCGCCATGTCATCCTGATAGCGTTCACTGCTGAAAAGCATCAGGTTGATATCCGCGCCGCCGAGCAGCATGTAATAGCGCCATCCAAGAAGGTAGTGAGAATTGCGTTTGCCCGAAGAGTCTTTGAAGAAGATGACCTTCTCGGGAAGCGTATGTTTGCTTTCCTCGATTCCGGGAGCAACAAAAAACGCGATGGTATTTTGTTCCTGAATCCGTTCCGCCTGAACGACCCATGCTCCGCGCCGTTCATTCGTCGGGTCAAGAGGATTTTTTGCAGGATTCAGAAGGTCCGTCGGATTGGCAGCAAAACCCGTTCCCCACAGGATACGCTTTTTGCCGGCGGTATATTGAATATCATCCCTGAAATTGCCATTGATATAGAGTTCGTTCAGCGACAGCCTGTACTCAGGATTGTCGGCACCGATATTCTGACTCGTATCCGCAGCTCCGGTCAGCCGGTTTATTTTTTTGTAATTCCAATACTGCCGCACATGCAAATCGACATCGGCCTGCATACGCAACGATTCTGAAAATTCTTTTTTACCGGTCAGATTAAAATCCAAAAGCACAGACTGCGAGGCAACTGCGGGAGCAAAGAGTCTTTTATCAAGCCTCGGATCAAGCAGCTCGCCGCGAAGCATGACATATTTGGTCCAGCGCGAGGTTTCCGAATCGGCTGCTTGCGGCGGATTTGAATTTTGAATTTCCGCACCCGCCGGAGCTGCCGGAGCTGCCGGAGCTGCCGGAGTTGCCGAAGCTGCCGGAGTTGCCGAAGTTGGCTCATCAGCACCAGCTGCAAACGTGAGAGCGGCAGTCAGCAATGCAGTGGCTGATCGAATGGCTGTTTCAAACACGAGCTTTCTCCCTGTCAGGTTCAGACAACGCTCACTTGCCGAGATCCGGAAGCGTGAAGCGCTGATCCGGAGCCGAAACAGAAACGTTCATGGATTGAGTCAGCAACTCGGTGAAGCGCTCTTTGATAAGTTCGTTGCGCATCACAACTTTCGCCGGCCGCCGGTATCCTTTTGAAAACTCCTTATATTCGGAGAACTCCGCCGAACGCAGAATCTTTCCGCTGGTTCCGAAATACTCCCCGCGCACAGGCATTGCGTCGGCCTTGCGCAGCCAAAGTTTAATGATGTCATAAGATGTATTGGCATTTTTCGACTTCAGCTGAACCAGATACGTATCGGGTTTGTCCGACTTTTCAAGAACTGCATTGTAATCGGCTTTGTAATTGACTCTGAGAACATCCGCGTTGTTGAAATCGCCGCCCTGAAAAGAATCGCGGTTGGCGATACGTGTTGCCCGCTTGAGATTGGGCAAATACACCCATGAATTATCTCCGACGCGGAGTACTTCCTGACCGGCCACTGCAGCCGGTCCCTTGAACCAGATACGAAATTTCTCGGTTCCCTTTTTTACAAAACGCATGTCGTAAGTCCGAACAGAGCCGTCCTCGCGTTTTGCCGTCATTTTTGCAGAGGAATCAAAATTCTCAGGTCCCATGACAGCATCATACTTTTCGAGAAGCTGTTCTGCCGACGGTTCGGCAGATCCGGCAGAAGCCAATCCGGTTGCCGTCTTCAAAGACACCGCGAAAACGGCAAGAACAAAACTCAAACGAACGAATTTCGCAAAACTCATAAAACGAAACCTCACATCAGGATGCGCGGAGCGCATCGACAGGATTCAAATGCGATGCCCTGCGGGCCGGAAAAATTCCGGCAAGCGATGAGCAGACAACAGCCACGGCAAAGGCCGCCAATGTAAAACCAAAATCGACAAAAGGATGAAGCAAGCCGGTTTCAGCGAGTCCGGATGCCAAAGGTATTCCGATGATGTTCAGGATCAGAACAGCAATCAAACCGGTGACTGTTCCCAACGCAGCGCCGACAACCCCGATAAAAACGGCTTCAGCAAGAAAAATGGACTGAATCTGACGACGCTTGATGCCCACGGAAAGCATTGTCCCGATTTCGCGCGTGCGTTCAAAAACGGCCATGGTCATCGTATTCGCGATCACGAACAAGACCAGAACAAACAGAATGAGGCTGATAATTCCAATCATCACGCGCTGGCGAAAGAGAACATCACGCAAAAAGGGTTGAACATCGCTCCATGTGCTGACTTCAAATTCGTCGCCGAGGGCGGCCTGCAATCGGCGCTGCACTGCTGAGATGGAATCCAAATCCTCGATTGAAAGTGCAATCTCCGTCACTCTGCCTTCCAAGCCGAGCAACGACTGCGCCACCGTCAACGGCAGAGTCAATGAGCGTTTCTCTTCGATTGCAAGCAATGACCGGCTCAAACCGACAACCTGAACATCGACTGCATTCTGCCGTCCCTGCGGACTTGCTCCGGAGAGATTCAGAAATTCGCCTGCGGTTTCGGGTTTTGCATCCGGCAACTGAAGCCCTTTTGGAGCGACGTTCAAACTACGGGCAAGTTCCTGCCCGACGAGCGCCTGCCCGCGATCTTCGGGATTGAGCGGACGGCTTCCGTCCGTCAGAGTGCCGCGCCAGCGCGGACACACATTATCTTCCCTTGAGACATCGACTGCGTTGCCAAAAAACAGCGCCTGATTCCGGCCGTTGGATACCAGCCCGCGAAAAACGATGCGCCCGCTTGCCGCTTTGACACCCTTCACACTTTCAACTTTTTTCAAAATCTCAGGCGAATATTCAAAATTAAAGGTCAGCGGATTAAGTGAAAGATTGTTCAAATAACCGCGTTTGTGAACCTGCAGAGCACCGAGTTTTACGTTGACTGCGTTTTCGATTGAATAGCGGTAAAATGCATTGGACACTCCCGCAATTGCCAGTACGACCGTCAGTCCGACCAAAATCGCCGACAAGGTAAAAAGACTTCTTCTCCGGTTTCTGAAAACGTTGCGCACAGCAATCTGAAATAAAATATTCATACCGCCGAAAGTGCCTCCACGGGTTTCATGCGCGAAGCACGCCACGCAGGCCACAAACTGACCAGTGCAGCACCCATTGACGTCAGCAGAAACGCGCGCAACAGAAATGAGACCGTCAGAAAGGGATGAAGCATGAACTTGAGAGTTGAACCCGGCGCATTGATGGGAATTCCGATCTTTGACGCAATTGCCACAATTCCAATTCCTATTCCAAGACCGATAAAAGCACCCAGCGATCCTATAAAGGCTCCTTCAAGAACAAAAAGAGCAAGAATATACCCGCGGCGGATACCGAGCGCCATCATTGTGCCAATCTCACGCACGCGCTCAAGCACATTCATAAACATGGAATTGACAATTCCGAGCATGATGACGAGCAGAAAGACCGAGGTGATGATGTCAAAAATGAAATCTATGTTTGAGAGAAGTTCCTGTATGAACGGAACGATTTCGTCCCAGCGGCTGACTTCAAAATCGGGACCGAGAATTTTGACGAGATCAGATTGCACATCGGAAGCACGGGCGACGTCATCCAAAGTCAGAACGTACTCGGTGATCTGTCCGTCCATCTTTAGGATTCGCTGAACTGTCCGAAGCGGGGCAAGAGCGAGCCGCTTGTCGGTCGGAACCGCACTGCCTATGACTCCGGTCACCTGAATGGCTTCGCCGGCAAGCGAACCGTCTTTGTCGGGCGTCAGCAACACCGGCCAAAGTTCTTTGGGCTGGGACATGTTCAATTCGACATTGCCGACTCCGAGCGGTCCGGCAATGTCTCCGTGAACAACCATCGACGGCGCATCTGCCGTATCAAAAACCTTTCCTGCGGTCAGCCATGTGTAGAACTGCGGCAACACGATTCGGTCAAGCTCGGGATCCACTGCATTCGCGGCGATGAACGTTGTTTTCGGTTCCGAATTAGTTTGAGCCTCGGCACCTGCAACAACCGGCTCGGCCGCCGACAAACTGCCGCTGAACTGAAGTCGCGGAGACAAAGCCTTTACATGTTTGACGGACAAGATCTTTTCACGGAGTTCGGCAGTGTCGGCGAAAGCAAGGTCAAGCGGGTTGCTCAGTACATTTTTGAGGTAACCGGTGCGGTGAATCTGCATCATACCGGTGGTTCCGTAAACGGTTGCACCCAGCTGCGCCTGCCGCACGGAATTTACAAAGCCGCGGATCATCGTCAGCGCACACAATCCGACCACTACTGCTCCCAGTGCAAGTAGCGTTCGACGGCGGTTCCGCGAAAGGTTACGAAATGACATCAGTACAAGCGGTGACACGGCCGGATACCTCTCAAGTCGGACAACCGCGGGAGGGTACAACAGCAGTCGGGCAAAACCAACCTCCGCGAAGAGTTATTGATTTTTGTCACATCGGTTGTTACGCGACGTTAAATTCAGGAACCGCACAAGAGGTGTCCATGCTCGTCCATTCAAAAAATGCCTCGCCGCATTTGAGTGCGCTGATCAGTCAATTTTCAGGAGTGCGGCTTGCAGAACCCTCTGATTCGGCCCCGCTGGCACAGTTCATCAATGAAACATCAATGGCTGCAGGACAAATCAAAGTCGGATTCAGCCGCGGTGCGGACTATTACAGCCTCCTGAAACTGCAGGCGGAGAAGTATTCCGCGCTCGTTTGTGAAGACGAAGGCAAGATCGTCGGCGTCGGAGCGCTCACAGTGAGGCCTTCATTTGTGCGCGGCAAACCGGTTCAGACAGGTTATTTTCAGGATCTGAGAGTGTCACCGGCGGCAGGCATCCGCACCAGACAAAATTTTTACAAATGCTTTTCCGAATTCGTCAGGGTCTGCCCCGAACTCCCCGATTTCGGCCGCTGCTCCGTCTTCACAACCGCCATACTGGACGATAATATTTTTGCCAAAACTGCGCTTTCACGTGCAAACTTTCCGCTCGAATATGCACGAATCGCACATTATACAGCTCACATGTGGCCCAAGGCACTCAAAATCGGTCATTGGCTGCAATTCGCTCAACCGGCGGAACCGGATTTGCCGGAGGATGTCAGCGCGTTCTACGAAGCAGAACTCGGACGAATGGCGTTTGATCTTACACAGGATGATTTGCAAAGGCTGCGCGGGCACAGCAGACCTGTTGTCCTGCGGGAGGGTGCGAATATTATTGCCGCCTGCCTGCTGGTCCAGACCGACGCAGAACGGCGGCTTCACGCCGAACATTCCAAATTTAAAATTAAATTCGATTCTGCGGGAACTTTTATCACCGCTCTGCGGGTCGCCAAAAAGCTCGAACCGCAAAAAGCAGCTGCAGCGAAAAAGAATATCCTCGGCAAAGCAATCCGGACATCAATGGGGTTGAAGGGCTTGTTCACCGGCTACATTGAGTCTGATGAAGAGCCCCTCAAATTGAGTCCGCTTCAGGAACTTTCCGGATACCGGACACGGGGGTCCCTGTATCGGGTATTTCATCCCGAACACGCGCGTCTTAATGAGTTTTCAGACGGTTTCCTGCGCCCGAATCAAATACCCTGCTTTGAATGGATTACCTCATGAACAGAGACTCGCTCGGGAAAATTTTCAGGGTAGAAAAGCGCCTCGGCCGCGGCGATATTTTTGAAGTTATTTCACATTTTTCCGACGGAACCTGCACCTCATCCGAATATCATCACGAAAATTATGACGGTATGGGAGCAATTCTCAACGAATCCGAACACTGGTCGGGATCTCAGCTGACTTTGCCGCGCTTCAATTTGAAAACTGAAATTCAACCGTCTTATCTGCTTTCCGGACTCGCAGGCCTGAAAGACGACTTTACTCCTTCAAAAACCCGATGGAAATCGCTGTCGCCTTCGGCAGCTTACACTCACCGCCATCTTGCATGGCGGTACTTTTCGGCTCACGACACTCAGCAGTTGCTTTTTGCCGCGCGCTCCGCAAAGATTTCACTGAACACGCTCCTGCTCACAGCGACAAGCCGAATCATCGCTCAGGAACTCCTGACACCGGATGAAGACCAGCTCCGCTGGCTGATTCCCGTGAACATGCGGCGCAATTCCGGTGACCTTATCTCAAAAAGAAATCATACAAGTTCAGTGGGAATGCGTTTTTCAAAAACAGCAACAATGAATGAAATTGACCGTATCTACCGGCAGGCCCTCAACGGATGGAGAGCGCTTTCGGGCGACTCGCTGGCACGAATAGTTGCTTCGCTGGGTGAAAATACACTTTATCGACTTGCAAAACATCGCGGCGAGCGAAACTCTTGGATTGGCTCTTTTTCCAACCTCGGAGTTTGGAATTTTCCGGAGGCTGCCGATGCGCCGCACTGGCCGCGCGCCGTCTCGATCGCGCCGCCGGCCGGCACTCCCTGTTTTCCGGTAGGAATAGGAATTATGACGTGGCAGGGGCGATTATCCTTCAGCCTGCGGCTGAACGCAGCTCTCATCCAGCCGGAAAACACCGGCCTTCAAGAGCGGATTTTGGATAAAATAATCGATTTTCTGTCTGGTCCGCTGAATAAAACACTGACTCCCGAAGGCTCTTCGAGGACCGTTTTGAGTCGACCTGCGGATGTTCCGGCGCAGTAATTGCAACGAAGCGGCAGTTCAATTACCCACAAAGGTATCAGACATCAGAGGATCAAGTTATGGATGCGCAATGGACAACTGAAAACATTGAAGAACAGGCAATTGCAGCCCTCGGTGAAGAACTCGCGACGGCAGCAATTCTTTTTCCGAGGGTGGTTTTTTCGGTCTATGTCGGTCTGTCCAACGCTGACGGTGAAGATCCTGTTGCCTTTACGCCAAAGGAATTCCGCAGGCTGGTCTGCGAAAGTCTGCCCTCGACGGTCGCGGAAGTTCTGCCTTTCTTCGTCCGCAACGTCTGGAACCGGAAATGGACTTTTGAGTCGAACGGACAGGAAATTCGAAATCTCGCTGAACAATACGCATATCTGCTCGAAAAAGCCGGCAATAAAACGCTGGACGTAAACGAGATGGTGCAGGAGTGCCGCTCCTCGTTCGCACACTGGCAGCAATAAAACCTATACTTCTCCATAATCACTGATTATTTTTTTTGTACCAATCAGTATCAGTTTCTGATACCTCCCCGATTCAAGATAAACCGCAACCGACTTTTGCAGTATCAATGAACTGTGCACGGGACAGAAAGCTTTTTGCTTTTGAAAATTTTGTCCCGCAGACTCGGTCCGTTCAGTGGCAGGAGAAAAATATGTTTAGTCTTGTTGGACAGGGGCTTATTGCCGTTTCAGAATTCACCAACCTCTTTTTGGGTTGCGACAAGCTTTATTTCAAAGTTCTGAAATCCGAGCGTGACTTTTCAATTCTGCAGAAAAAATTCGAACAGGCCGACGGAATTCGTCTGCCTGCGGATTACCTCAAACAGGGGCGCGCGTTTATTTGTTTCAACGATCATCTTGAGCCGCAGGGCGGATTTGCGCTGATTGACAACGGGCCTTTCAGAACTCTCGAACAGATTCCCGAAGACATTCTTCAGCCGGTTGAAACCAAGATGACTGAAATTACCGCCGTGTGCCTGTCCCCCGGACATCCGCTGCGCCGAACGCGCTATTGGTCTTTTGTTGTCGGACAAGCTCTTTGCGGTCATTCATCACATCTTGTCTATGCCGTGGACTCCGACAAAACGGCGTTGCGGGAACGTGTCTTCAACCATATCCGCGCGCACACTTTGTACGAAGGTCCGGTCAAAAAGCTCGACGGCATGTCCGCCGCAACGATTGAAGCTGTTGAGCTGACGACCAAATCGCATCTTGCAAAAGGCTTCGTGAAACTCGCGCTGAATGAAGCAGGCAAACTTCGCACGGTGCTTGAAGGAAAACGGTATAAAGTTGCCGTGGCCAACGCCTGATACAGATGTAAACTATTGACGGCCTCACCCGTGACGGAACAAAAAGCAGGAACTTCCGTCAGGGTTCGAATTCGGAAATATCCATGAACCGGTGTTCGCCCTGAGCATTGATTTCAAGAACTCTGTTTGCAAGCGACGAAATAAAGTCAATGTCGTGACTCACAAAAATCAGGGAACCCTGAAAATCTTTGAGTGCATCGTTGAGCGCAGTAATACTCTCAAGGTCCAAGTGGTTGGTCGGCTCGTCGAGAATCATTACATTGGCGCCGTCCATCATCAGCTTGGAAAACAAAACCCGCGCGCGTTCCCCCCCGCTCAACGCCTCCGTTCTCTTGTCCTGCTCGGGACCGCGGAAAAGCATGCGTCCCAAGAATCCGCGGACATATTCGTGAGGCTCCTGAGGCGCAAAAGTCGTCAGCCACTCAAACGGCGTTGTGCCCGACGGCAATGCTTCTTTGTGATCCTGCGGAAAATAGCCGATTTGAGCGCTGACACCCCAACTCATTTTTCCTGCCGTCGGCGATAATTCACCCACCAGCATTTTCAGAAGCGTCGTCTTGCCGACACCGTTGGGCCCGATGATCGCCAGTCTGTCCCCCGGATTAAGGTACAAATGCAAATCGCGGTAAAGCGTTTTGTCTTTTGACTCGCCCTCCGACGGCGGAAAAGTTTTGCTCAGCCCTTCAACCTGCAGCAGCTGCTTTCCCAACTGTTTGTTGGGTTTGAAAATAAACTTCGGATAAAGCCTTCTGCTTGGAACAATTTCCTCAACCTGTTTTTCGAGCTTTTCAAGAAGTTTCTGACGGCTTGATGCCTGACTGCTTTTACTTGCATTCGCGCTAAATCGCGCCACAAAAGCCTCAAGCTCTGATTTGCGCTTTTCTAGCTTCATGTTGGACAATTCTTTTTGCTCGACTGCCAGCTGGCTCGCAGCCATAAAATACTCGTAGTCGCCGCTGTAAAACTGAATTGTATTGCGATCAATATCGGCAATATGTGAACATGTTGAATTCAAAAAATGCCGGTCGTGAGAAACAATCAGTGTAACACCCTGACGCTGCCGAATAGAATTTTCCAGCCAGCGGATGCTGTGCACGTCGAGGTTGTTGGTCGGTTCATCGAGAAGAAGAATGTCAGGCTTTGGAAACAGGCACTGTGCAAGCAGAACCCTGACTTTGTAGCCGCCGGCAAGAGTTTTCATCCTGTCGTTATGCACAGACGCGGGAATTCCCAAACCTTCAAGAAGCTGCGCTGCAAGTACGTCAGCTTCGTAGCCGTCGTTTTCGGCGACGACCATTTCAAGTTCACCGAGTCTGTCATTTTCTTCGTCGGTGAAAGTCGCGCGTTCATAGATTTCCTCTTTCTCGCGCATCGCATCCCACAATGCCTTATTGCCCATGATCACGGTATTGAGGATTGTGTGTTCGTCGTATTCAAAATGGTCCTGCTTCAAAAAACCAAGTTTGAGATCTTTTCCCAAAGTCACATCGCCGACATCGGGCTCGTTGATTCCGGCGATAATTTTGAGAAGTGTCGATTTTCCGGCACCGTTGGCACCGATGATTCCGTAAGTGCAGCCAAGATTAAAGCGGGCATTGATGTTCTCGAAAAGAATTTTCGAACCAAAGCGCATTGTCAAATTATTCAATTGAATCATAGCCATACCTGCATAAACGAACAGAAAAACAAAGCCCCGCGCGGACTCCGCCGTTCCTTATCAGACGGAGGACGGTCAAGCGCAACCTTCCTTTTCCGCCGTGACGCTCGGAAAACCTCAAAAAAACCACATATTCAACAATAATGAGCTAATATGATTGGACTAATTTTTCAGTATCTAATATAGGCATTTTTTTCACCGATATTGCCCCATGACTATGCTGCTCACGGGGTCGGTCGCTGAAAATGACTTTTGCTCGAATAACATATTTATTCACTTGCTCTGTCGTCTGCTGGACGATGGTTTTGCTCTTGTCCGGTTGCTCTTCGGGAAAAACCCGTCGGCAGGGCACGCAACCGCCGCCCGAGGCTATCTCCAAAACCAATGATCCCTCGCAGCAGTGTTTAGCCGTAGACAAAACAACAGGGTTTGCGGAGACACTTCGCGACACAGCGGACGTATCGGTTGCATGGGAGGCCGGAGCTTTTTCTGCAAAACACGAAGTAGTTCTTCTCAATGAGCAAAACAAACCCATCCCGAACCAAACGCAAGTCTGCACGACTGACTCCGCCTCAGCACTGATTTCAGTCAACCTGACCGAAATCACCAAAGCATCTCTTGTTGTCCGAGATCGTGAATCCAAAAATGCAATCCGTATGGACGACTTGGTTTTAAAACCAAAACACATTTCCAGACTCGGACTAGTCATTGCAAAAGAGGGAAAGTCTGTCACCGGTCAGCTGACCGGAAACATGGGCACTGATCCGAGGGGAAAAATACTTGAACTCAATACCGCGTTCAACGTCGGTCCTGACGGAAACTGGACGACCGGACCGCTGCCGGCAGGTAACTGGAGCATCTCCATTACCAACAGCGAAGGACACACACTGTCGTGGCACAAAGTGTTTGTCGATTCGGCTGATGTCAACGTCGGTGCTGCAGAATTAAAAAGCAAAATAAATTTGGTAACCCCGCTGTGGTCAGGTGTGCTGAACGCTCCTTACGCGGCTTTTTTGCTTTCAGCCGAAGAACAATTCACGGAAATGCGGGTTGCAGACAATCCTGTTTTTATGAATTCTTACTGGACTCCTTTGCGTTCACTTATTTCTTACCCCGTTCAGGAAAACGGTCTGCAGAGCATCTTTGTTCAATTCCGCACAGCGGAAAGGCTGGAAAGTGACATTCTCATCAAAAACTTTCGCGTTGAACTTGCAGGCGTGCTCGACTCTGCCGATGCGACTTTGACTCCCACTGTTTCTTCGATGCCCGAAATTATCGATTTTAATAAACCTCTTGACCGTTCGGACCCGCTTTACAAGAAAGTTATTCAGTCAACGGTCAGCACTGTACCTCCGGCAAATGCAACTCAACAAAGTGCAACAATAGACAACGATGAGGCACCGCGAAATTGGCTCGCGGTCAACAGTCCGCTGACGGTCTCTTTGCCCGTCAGTCCCCAGTCCTGCGGCACACATCAGGTTTTTGTCAGATTCAGGAATGCCGACGGCGCACAGACTCAAAGTCTCAGGCGCGAGTGGAATATCCGCTGCTGGCAGAATGATCTGCCGCCGTCACCGCTGAGTGCCAGATTTAATCACGGCGCGGCTGCATTCAAGTTTTGTTACACTTCAGGCACCGACACTCCCGTGCATTGCGGAGCTTCAAACGCCGTCGAAAGTGACGGAGTGTTCATTTGGGGCGGACGAAATCTGACGCAGCATTTGGCTGACGGTGCGATGCTCCGGAAATTCAACAGCGGCTGGCGTTGGGACATGCTGCCTGCAAACCCGTTACTTTTAGCGCGCATCAATCCGCGGATTGTTGCAGGAAAAAATAACATCCTCGTCATCGGCGGCGAAGCCTCAGACGGGAACCCCGAATCAGGATTCGGAATCTTCCGATTGTCCTCCGGTACTTGGCGTCCGCCGACATCAGCACCGCTGACAGGCAGTTTGCCGCCTGCAAGAATTCACTCGACTGTTGCTTTTGTAAAACAAATGAACGGCCCTTCGAATGTCAGCGGTGCGTTTATCGTCGCGGGCGGCGAAACTGCATTTCCCGCATCAGGATCTCCGACGGCAAAGGAGGAACTCAGTCATATTTTTGAATACGAATCCAACCCCGCTGACAACGCCGAAACCGAGTTTCCGTCGGGTTGGACGCTTCAGGCCACCAACCGCGGATTTTCCCGCAACGGACGCGGATTCAATTCGACGGGACAAATTTTTTGGATGGTCGGAGGGCTGGGCAAAGTTGATGCGGAGTCGGATCCCGACCCGCAACTGTCAAGCGAGATGATTGCATTCGTCAGCGGACCAAACTCGTCAAACACCTCACTGCCGCAGCTTTATCTCTACATTTATGCATCACCAAGCGAACGTGTCGGGAGCCTTTACGGACACGTCTTTGTCACTGAACGACCGACCAATCAGCATGTAATTTTTTCGATGATGGATTATATGGAAACGACAAACGTGTGCGTCTTCGGAGCACAGAAATACACCGACGCACTGCCCAAAATCTGCGAAGTCACAGAAGTCGGCAGCGGCCAGCCGAAAGCTTACGAATCATTTTGCAACCGGCTGTATGACTCATATCTTTTCGGCCCCTTCGGCAGACGAAGCGTATGTTTTCGCCCGACTGCGACAACTCAGTCGGGAACCCTGACGGACGGAACACCTGTGACCAACGAATTGAAAAAATTCATGCGGAATTTTTATCTGCCTATGAACGGTGCGCCCGCAGAGCGCAGACTTTCGCCCGATTCAACCGCTTCTTTTTCAGGACTGCTCAACCCGCGACTGTTCTTCTGGTCGGGAGTCTCGGCCACAGGAGGCGAATTTCTTTCAGACGGTGCCATTTACGAATTCACCTCGAACAACTGGTTTCCTGTTACAACTTTTGAAGCTCCACAGCCGAGGAACAATCATACCGCGACAGCATTGAAAGATGCCGGCCGCGTTTTCATTTTCGGAGGGAACACGCCTTCGGGAGTCTCGAATCAGGGGGTTTTTTATGCGATCCCCTGACAACAATTTTGTAAGCTTTGCCTTCTGTTTTTTTAAAATTCGCCTCTGGATATTGATATGCATATTGTCCGGTTGCTCCGACGACCGGACCCTGACCAAGGCTGTCGATGCGAATTTTGTTCAGCTTAAAGCAAGTTCAGGTCATATTATTTTGACCTCGGATCCCAATAAATGGACAACAGTCAAAGCAAAAAGCATTGAGGAACCGACGGTCAGGCTCCAAACGCTGACCGACGGAAAACTGGCTCTGCTTAATCTTCTTCCCGGCCGGCATACTGTTTTTGTCGAATCACAAAATGGTGATGACAAAGCCGTTGCTGTTTTGCGCAACGTGCCCGTGGAAGCCGGTACGTCTTTTGATGTCGGCATAGTGCCGCTTCAGGCCGCAGGCACTCTCAACGGACGCGTCGTGGCGGTGACAGATTCAAGTCCGGTTGCCGGCGCTCAAGTCATGATAAAATCACTCGGACTGAATGCGACTGCAGACAGCGACGGAAATTTCAGTTTTGACAATATGCCGGAGGGAAAATTTGAACTGGCGGTGTTTGCCGGTTCAAAAGGATACACCGACGGGATTTACGCAAAAGCGGAATCAAAGAAGACCGTTTCCTTGGGAGATATTTGGGTGGGAGAGTGGAAGCTCGGGGATGCCCGACCCAAGCTTCTCAATGCAGCCAAGGGAATTACAGCGAGCAGAGTCCTTCAGTTTGAGGGCAAGTTTCCGTCGGCAGCCCGCTCTTTCAGAGTCGTTGACAAACAGGGCGAAGAACTGGCCGGATTCACGCCGGTCAGGAAAAACTTCGCAGTCACTCTTACAAAATCCGGCGAAAATCTGTTGCGAATAATGATATACGACTCACAGGCGGAGCTTTTGGGGCAGTCGGAAATCCGAGTCTTTTATGACCCTTTCTCCGACGGACAAACGGTTTATACTCCAAAAGCTGAAATCAATGTCCGTTCGGTTGTTTCTCCGGCAAGGGTATTCACCGTCAACCAAACCAATGCACATCCTCAGGCAACTGAAATGAAAATCGGCTTTAAGTCTTTGCCTGACAGTGCAAACTGGGTGGCAGTGCAGGGAAGTCATTCATTGTCACTGCCGCAAAAGAATTCGATTTGCGGTCAGCACACAGTTTCGATCCAGTTTCGCAATGCCGAGGGACTGCTGAGTCGCGAGCAAATGATTCCCGTGACTGTGAGCTGCTGGCAGCGTGTTATACAGCGAGCTCTTTTTGAACAGCTTGTGGGCATTGAAAACGCCGCGGCTTGGACGGGAGAATACGCCTTTGTCTGGTCCGGCCGGCTGAGCAAGACGGGAGCTGTTTCGGTTCGCGGAAGCTACACCAAACAGACCACCGAATTTATGGAGAACATGTCAGGATACCGTTATATGGACGGCGGATATGTGTATCGGCCGTCATTGTCGACTGCTGCCGGCAACACCTCGCGCATGGAAATGATCGTCACGGATTCAGCGCCGTCACCGCGCGCACAGGCAGGCGTGGGAGGAAGACTTGTTGACCCCTCGGGAACGCGCAACAATCTTATTGCCGTTTACGGCGGAGAAAGAGACGGCCAGCCTGTCGCTGACGGCGGGATATACAACGTTGAAACGAACGCATGGATTTCCATGCAGGGCGAAGGAGCACCGTCTCCGCGCATCAAACCCTCCGTATTTTTTGTCAGCGACTATGAAGTGCTCGTTTGGGGCGGTCTGGGAAAAACCAATTTGGGTTATGATGTCGCTCTGGGCGACGGAGCAATTTACAATATCAGAAATCACTCTTGGCGTCCGATGTCCCAGACTCTTGCGCCCAGCCCGCGCTTTGCACATGCCGCTGTCTGGAGCGGGGGCAATTCGCCTGAGTTCGTTGTACTGGGCGGAAAACGTCCCGGCGAAGTTTACCTCGACAGCGGTGCACGCTACTCACCGGCGACTGACACATGGCTGCCGACACCTCAAATCAGAGCTTTGGATCCGGACGACAACAGCAAAACCGTCCCGAAACCTTTCGCTCATGCCGGAGTCACTCACACGCGGCGCAACGGTGTATCCGGCCAGAAAGGCAAAGTGATCGTCTTTGGAGGCAAAGCGGCACACGGCACCTACCACCGCAATGGCTTTATTTTCGACCTCGACAGCAATTCCATCAGTCAAATGCGCATTCCATCTCCAAACCTGCCCGATGTGATTGATACATATTTGGAGCCGACTATTTTTGTTGACGGCGACGGCGGCGGTACTTCGGATCCGCGCAGCAATTTTTGGGTTGTCAGCGGCAAAGCCAGCGAAGTTTCGGGGGACCTCGACACGCGTGTTCTGATTTATAAGTTTCATAACGGAGAAATCGGTGCTGACCTAGATCCGGAGAGGTTCGACAGCACCGACCCTTCGGCCGGACTGACTGCAGCCCTCCTTGGAAAAAGGATCAGGTACAGTCCTTCACAATTCGTAACCCAGTACAAGATAGCTCAATGTTGCGAGGACTGGCTCGCCTTCCATTTGCCTCCCGCGAATGCCGGAGATCCGTCGAAATCGATCATCATGAACGGCACCGCCACCTATGACGCGAGTGTTTATGCCAGAACCGCAACCGGACTCATCAGTTCCGGACGAAGTGTCAGTTCAACTTCACAAGTCAGCCAGTCCAAAAGTTTTTTGAGTTTCGAAGTCGAACGCGACAATACCACCGGAAACACCACATTCATTCGTATGGATACGCCGACAACACCATCGCTGCTCGCTCCCAAGGGCCCGCGCAATGTGTTTGAAACAGGCAAGCCCGTATATGATCCTGCAAGCGGAAAACTGATTATTTACGGCGGCAAATACTCGGACGGAGTCGGTGACGAAGATCTTGCAGTCAACAAAAACAACTGGATGCTTGATTTGACGTCACGGCAATGGAGTCAGCTGGGCACAGAAACTTCTTTCCAAAATTCGCGTCTTTATGCCCACAACTTTTTTCTCGCCGGAAAATTTTTTCAAATCGGCGGTGTTCGAACCGAATCAGGATCCCCAACCTACAACTACGACGGATTTTCGCTGCCCTTTTCCACAAACCCATCTGATCCTGCGACTCAAATTCTGACAACACCTGCGGAACGTGATTTTGATTTCAGCGCGTTCAACGACTCAAGCAGAACTCATGCATTTTCTCCGCAAATCTGCAAATCATCGGACAAAATGCTTTTCATCGGCGGTCGCCGCCTGACCAACAGAACCGTAACGGGAATTTCCGCAACTCCTGCACTTCCGTTTTTAATTCAAAAACCTGTTATTTTTAACGGCGTTTCGTCTGCCCTGTCCTATCCGGCCGCCAATCCCGCTCTGGACGGACGAAACCAAGCTACGGTCGTTGACACTCCCGCCGGCTGTTTCATTTGGGGAGGTTACACAGCGGGAAATGCTTTTGATGCAGACGTCACAAATCACGCTTTGTGGACATCAACTTGGGAGACCCTTGCCGACGAGTTCTTTAACGTTCAGGCCGGCGGAACTTTGTATAACTTTGCCGGCAACAGCTGGACCCCCCTGCCCTCTGCAGGGGCTCCGCCGGCGCGTGCATTCGCGCACGGAGTGTGGACAGGGCAGGATGTTCTGATTTGGGGAGGATTGACCGCACCGCGTCTGGGTCTGGCGGGGTTCGATAATTCACCGAAAGGTGTTGTTTTCTATAATCCTTCAACAGGACAGTGGCGAACAGCGGGGTCGGCTCAGGGTGAACCCGTTTTCCGCGGACGCGAACGGCCCGTCTGGACAGGAAATCACATGTTTGTCTGGAAAAATGCGGAGCACGACAACACATATTTTTACACACCCGCAACCAACAGCTGGAACAAAATACCGTTGCCTGCAGGCTTGGGTCTCGGCTCAATCAATTATGATGACACATATGTCACTTGGACAGGAAATAAACTTTTTGTGATGCCAGGCAGCGTAAACAACAAATTGTCGATCATGGCGTTTTTTATTCCGCCGGATCCCTGAGGACGCATGATGAGGTTATTTTTGACCATAGCGCTTTTGCTTGTGTGCGTACTTTCGGGGTGCGGCGCAAAAAGCACGTCGTCAGAAAACCGGTGTTCCTCAGTCAGGACAATCCTGACCGGCGGAGACAATGTGCCGCTTTCACTCAAACGTGCTCACGCCGGTCTTCTGCTCAGCAGGCATTACGACGCCGTCTCGGCAAACTGGGACTCCGGCATCAGCCTTTCGAAGTGCAACGTTTCACTTGAACTTCTTGATGCCAGTCAGGCAAAAGTCAGGTTGTGGACAGCATCGCACTGCATCAGGCCGCTTCAACTCGTTTCACTGCAACTTGCTCTCCGTAATCATATTTCATCTACCGGCGGTTTTCTGATCTGGAATTTAACCCACCCTGTGCTCGCAAAGGCACAGATTATGAGACAGGCCTATTCTGAATTTACTCCGGTCGGAAACGCGGGAGCGCGTGAGAAACTGGTTGATACGTTCAATCGTTCGGCCATGATGGTGAAAGATGCCAGTTCCGTTCTGGCTCCGCGGACGGCCTGCGAAAATTTGCGTTGGCTTGCTCCGGCAGATTCGCTGCATTCCTTGTGTTTCAGCATACACGATCTTTCATATCTGGATGTCGAACTTCCGGAAAAAGACAGCCCGAAAACCATTAATCTTCTCAAATCCCTTTCGCAGAATTCTATAAAATCAGCGACAGCGGAGCAGGCTTTGGCAACAAAACGGGACGACTTTTTGAAAAAAATCAACCTTCTTTCCCAGTCGGAATGGATTATGTCGCAGGAGCAAAGTCTGACCGGTTTTCTCAAAAGTCCGCAACCGGTTATTCCGTCTGCAGACCCGCTTGCGTCGATTACCGCAAAGCTGCAGAACAGTGTATTCAGTCTTCCGTCCGCAGATGAATTTTCTTTCATGACTCCGGTCAGCATCGCAACCCAAGACCAACCCGCCGGTTCGAACAGCACACTCAGTGTTATAAAATCCGGACAATACAACTCGCCGCGTCTGTCGGATCCGATCAACGATGTAACTGTCGGTTGCGTGCGTTCATTGAGGCAATGGGACACGGCAACCTTATCCGCAAAAACAGTCTCTGAACTTGAATACCGTCCGCACGCATATTGCGCCGGAGGATCGAACCCGCAGCCTGACCATTTTTGGCACCGAAACTACCAGTGGGGGCAAATGGTTGCTGATCAGGCTGTTGGAGCTGCAAGAGAATACGCGTTGGCCGTGCGCGACCATCTTACCGGCAGCGGCCATCCTCAGGACTGGGAATCAAGGCTCACCGTGATTTCCAATTTTACGGTTGACGACCGGATTGATTTCTTTTCCGACGAATCCGATGCAGTATCGCCGTTTTTGACCGCATTGCGTTTTCCGGCGAGGTTTTTCACTCAACAATTAAACGGCATGCAATTTTTTTCCCAGACCGGTGCGCTGCTGCTGGCCTCGAACAAATCCGAGGCAAGGGCGCGTTTTGTAAAGGGTGACAGCGGAGCCATTATACTCCTCGACGGAGTTCCCGTTGCAACCCTTTATTCCGTTGACGGCGAAGAAACCTCCGGCGGAGCCTCCATCCGTCCTTTGCCAAGTGCAGACTCGGAGAACGTAGACTTCGACCCGCTGACCTCCGATGCCGCTGCCGGTTCGCGAAACTCGGTTAAGAACCAGCAAGGGATTGCTCCTGCCGGTGGGAAGTCGGGCTGTCTTTAGGCAAAGAAAAAAAGCGGGCCGGCATCCTGCCGGCCCGCCCATGTGTGGAAGGAGATACCATTCGTAACGGGTCCGGCCTTTCGGCCGGACCTTAATCCGCTTACTGGAGCAAGCGGAGCGCCGCCTGAGGCGACTGATTGGCCTGAGACAACACCGCAACACCAGCTTGTTTGAGGATGTTGGACTGCGTGAGTTTCGCAGTTTCATCCGCAAAGTCGGTATCACGGATACGGCTGTTGGCAGCCGCAAAGTTCTCAGTCTGCACTGACAGGTTGCTAATCGTCGAGCCGAGGCGGCTTTGGATCGCACCCAAATAGGAGCGATACTCAGCAACCTTCTGGATTGCAGCATCAAGAGTCCCGAGAGACTGCTGTGCGCTTTCCTTGCTGTCGACGCGTGTGCCGCCGTCTTCAGTGCTCTTGCCAAGGTTCAGACCACTTACATCGGTATTTGTGTTGAGATTTTGGAGGTCGATACGAATCACGTTTACGGGATTCGCCTGTCCTCTTTCATCAACCGTGCCGAAATAGTCTTTACCCACCTGAATCTCGAGGGGATACGCATTGCTGCGGTTCACCAGCGAGGGATCCAGAGCTTCCTGATTCCCTACGAGAAGTCGGGTTCCGTTGTACTCGGTCGCATTGGTAATCCGATCAATTTCGTCCTTGAGCGCGCTGTATTCCTTATTCAGAAATCCGCGTTCAATATTACCAATCGTATCCGAGCTCGACTGAACTGCGAGTTCCCGCAAACGAGCCAGAATATTTCCTACTTCGCTCAGTCCACCTTCGGCAGTCTGGACAAGTGAAACGCCGTCACTGGCGTTTTTTCTTGCCATATTCAGACCACGGATGTCGGCCTTCAACTTTTCAGAGATGGCCAAACCTGCTGCGTCATCGGCAGCCTTGTTAATCCGATAGCCGGAAGCCAGTTTTTCCATCGACTGGTTGTTGGACTCAGTCGAGTTAACCAAATTCCGCTGCGCGTTCAGTGCCTGAACGTTGGTTTGTATCCGCAAACCCATACGGTGTTCCTCCTAGAAACCGGCCGGCACATTCCATGTGCACAACCGTCGGGTCATCCTGACCCTGTTAAAATAAAAAAAACCGCATTCAATCAACAAAAACTGCACGAAGTAACAATCATCGTACAAAACGTCCGGACAAAGTCCTTTAGCCCGACCGAAAGGTTGATTGACTTTCTGGCCATGGGATCGGAGCATGTCGTCCTGACATAAACGGATACAAATTGCAGGGTGCGGCAATCCGGCAACGCTCGATGCTTGATGATGCGGTTTTGCCTGCAATTTATTCAAAAACAGACACAAGGATGTGTGTATGGTCAAGGCAGGCATCGATCGAATTCCGGCTGAACCTCATCTTCTGAACAATTTGGGCCGCGTCGGTCTTGTCACCAATCAGGCCTGTACGACCCAAAACTTTGCCCCGACAGTGGACGTCATTGCCCGTACACTGAAAACCGCAAAAGGTTCGAGTTTGTCCTGTGTTTTTGGCCCCCAGCACGGATACGGACAAACTGAACAGGATAACATGATTGAAACTCCGGACAGCCAGTTGGCTGCGGACAACGAAAAGCCGGTCCCGCTTTTCAGCCTTTATTCAAAGACCCGTATACCGACGCCGGAGCAACTTTCGGAAGTGGACACCCTGATTGTCGATCTTCAGGACGTCGGGTGCAGAGTTTATACTTACATGCTCACTTTGGCAGGATGCATGCGGGCTGCAGAAACTGCCAAAAAGCGCGTCGTCGTACTCGACCGTCCGAACCCGCTCGGACTCAGCAGAAAAGACGCCCGCGGCCGGTTCACCCAAGGAAACTGCCTTGACCTCAAGTGGGAAAGTTTTGTCGGCTGGTATTCAATTCCCATGCGTCACGGACTGACTATGGGTGAACTCGGCAAGCTCTTTTACAGTCTGGACAAAATGACCATCCCCCTGACCGTCATCGAAGTCGAAGGACTCAAAAGAAACACATCGCTTGAAACCTTAAGTCAACGACGCTGGACTCTGCCCAGCCCAAATTTGCCGACGTGGGAAACAACGTTCTGCTTTCCGGCTTTCGTCAGTCTGGAAACAACCATGATCAGCGAAGGACGCGGCACCACATTGCCGTTTCAGACGGTGGGAGCGCCCGATCTGCCGGTCGGAAAAATACTTGGACTTTTTGAGCAGTGGAATCAGAAAGCGCCCGAACAGTTCAGATTTGCCGGTCTGAAATTCCGGCCGCACGAATTCCGGCCGACCTTCAACAAGCATCAGGGTTCACTCTGCAAAGGTTTTCAGATTCACGCAGACAATCCCGACAACTGCAACACCTTTGCCCTCGGTGTTCTGTTTCTTGCCGCGGCCGCTTCCGAATATGAAAAATTTCAATGGAAGGGTCCCGGATACGAATACAACTTCAAGGATCCTCCCGTTCATCTCGTACTCGGAGACAGCCGCTGGAAAGACTTCTTCGGGACGTGTTCAGGCAGTCCTTGGTCGGAGCGGAAATTCAGCGATTTGACGGATATGCTCCGCTGGTCGGAGCAGAGCGCCCAATCGTTTGAAGAAATGGCTTCCTCTTTTCACCTTTACACCGACAACTAACACCGGAAGACAGAATGTATTCGCACAAGCGTTCATTCACAGGACAATCTTCAAAATCAGTCGCGGCACTTTTCGACTGGCCGTTTATCATGGTCGGAATTTTAGCTGCCTTATTATGCTCGACGGCTCTCTCGGTCGCAACATACTTTACTTTGCACGACAACATAAGAAGTTTTCCCGCCGCGCTGGAACAAATTTCGCCCGCAGTGATGAAGCAAATCTTGCGTTCAAATGCGCACATCATCAATATTCAGCTGATAGCCGCAACATCAGCCGGTCTTTTGCTGCCGCTGTTCCTGTTCGCTGTTGCCATTCGATGGACGCTTGCTCCGCTGCGGGTCACGGTTCAAAGAACGGTCATTCTTTGCTGCCTGTCGGTGTTTTACGGTTGCAGTTTTTTCAGCATAAGACTGGCCAATCCAAGCTGGGCACCGGCCCATTTTCCGCTCAGTCTTTTTGCCGGATTTGGGGTCGGATTTTTCAAAAGTTTGCGCGCAATTTTGTGCGTGGCTGTTGTGATTGCTTCGGTCTATACGCTGATGCGGAACGCAACATCAAAAGTCAACAGAGCCGTGCGCCTGACAAGCGCAGGCATCTTAATTCTCGCACTTATCACGGCTGACTTTTTTTACACTCAAAACAGACGCACGGTGAGTCCGGCATTCCTTAAAAACGACTCGGCTCTGCAGTTCATATACGTACTTCCGGACCTTAAACCCAAAGACATTCAGGACGCCCTCAAAACCAAAGAGCTCACGGAAATACGAAACCAGATTAGTTCCTTTCAGGAAGTACATCCGAGTACGCCCAGTCTTTTGGGTCAACTGGTGACGACTCTTCTCGGAATCGAACCCAACATCCACGGTATTCGCCATGACTTTGCCGATCCGGAAATTCTGAATTCGGCATGGCGGGCCGCCGCAGCAAAGGGTCTGACCAAAGGACACGAAATACTCCCTATGACGCTCGGCGGCCCCTCTCCTCTGACATCTCTGACCGAGTCAACCAACCGGCGGGCAACATGCGCACAGGATCCGGTTTCACTTGCACAACTGGGACAGTTTCAGGCGTCAGTCATCCCTTACGCGTTGACCCCGCGCTTTCTCGAAGGTGCTTTGAACCCGCAGCTGGAGTGCTCGAACCGGTTTCTGACTTTGAACCAGCATCTCAATCAGGCATATGAAAACATTACATCAAATTTGCATTCCGACGGCCTGAAAACTTTCCTGATTTGGGTCTCGCCGGATCTCGTCCTCTCGGATTTGCCCGCCTCACCCGATTCAAAAGACTGGACCCGCGCGACAAAAAATATTTATGAAATTCTGGAGACTCACAGCCGGTTTCTGCAAAACACAAAACTCTTCAATTTTCACCGGACCTTCGTGGTCGGACTTGCAAACCGGAAAGATTCGACAACCGCATTCGTGCGGTTTGACGGCCAGATGAAAGCCCGATTGACAGACCTGACGCTCGATTCACCCGGACAGAGAAGTCAGATTTCTGTTGCTCAGCTCCTGCGTTCGGAGCAGGCACAGGACACCAATGACAAACATTTTTTCTATTCCGAGTTTACTGACTCCGGAACCAAAGACGATATTTCCAAACTCCCCCCTGAACTGACGAACCTTGCCGACGTCAAACAGGGTCCGGCAAAGTTTATTATCGATCCGGACATCATCCGAAAATCGATCGTCAATTCCAAACGCCATGTAATCTGTCAGAATGTGGCATCCACAACCGGCCACCGTCTGCTCGTCAAAGTCAGCCTTAATCTGCGGGCGACGGACAACCGTCTTCCGCAACTTTCTTACGAGGAATTCGAGAAAGACAATCTGCCTTCTCCGGAAAATCAGACCGGTCTTGAAGATTGTCTCAAACAGGCGCGCGAAATTCTCACCGAAAGTGTTTACCATGACGTATCACTGCGTGACAGTTCAACATTCCGCACACTTCTGACCGGTCTTCCGGTGAGGTCAATTAATACAACACCGGTTGGCATCGAAGCTGCGAACGAGTCGGAAAATGATGCGCTGGACAAGTCGACATCAGCTGTTCCTGAAGACGCTCAGGAGGAACAGAGCGAATGAGATCAAAAACCAAAAAACTCAATGTCAGCGGTAAATGGAAATCTCAGAGAAAAAATTCCGTTTTGGCCGGATGGCTGCTTCTTGCCGCAGGACTCATCATTCTGCTTGTGGTTTTTTCGATGGGTTCAAGGAATCCGGATACGCAAAATTCGCCGTCGAACAGATTCAATTCGGTCAGAAACAGCATCAGGGGCTTTGAGCCTCCGCTCGATCCGCTGACGACGGAAGACGAACAAAAAGAAGATACGCGGACGCATGCTGATTTTCATTTCAGATGGCACCGGAAATACAGCCCGCCCGACTGGAAGCTGACGGCATCAAAAAAGAAAGACCGTCAGGATACGATCAACCGGCTGCTCAAACTCGGCAAGTCAAATCTGATGTTCTCGCGCAGGAACGAAAACAGCGACGTGTTTCAGGTCAAAGAATATCTCAGCAAAGGCTCTGAAGCATACATCCTGAAAAATGCGTTGCCGCTTCTTCCGGGAGAGCGGCTGCAAATTTCAAGCTCAGGCAGCTCACAGAATGCGAAACAATGGAAAATGAGAGTCCGCAGCACAGGGGCGACTCAGGATCGTCTTGATGCTCCTCTTATACTGACCTCAGGTTTTGAAGAGTCCGCAGCTCAACCGCTCGAAATTGACCCGCGCGGCAGTGCAAAAGACATTGAGCTGCCTCAGGCTGCCGAATTCGCAAAGCACGCTTCCAAACCCTTCTACGTCGAGTGGCCCGAAAGTGCCTCCGGCATCCTTCTGGTTGAGGGATTCTCGGCCAAAGTGTCCGATCCGGCAAAAGAGACAAACCCGCATCTTTCGGTCATCGTACACATTGACGAGCTCAGCCGGCCGTTGACCTCGTTGACCCGCACAATGAATGCCCTCAAAAATGCGTCTCCCGAGGGACGAACGACACTGCACCTCACTCAACTGATTCCGCCCTCGCGAAACAAAGCACTCAACCTTAAATCAATGCGGACGCTTAAAAATCCGGTTGAACTGGGCGCCACCCTCAAAAATCCGAAACTCAAGTCCTTTCTTCAACCCGAACCGCTGCTGTTGAACAAGTCATATGAGCGCGGCGGATCGCTCAGGATGCTGAACATTTCCGCTGGCACGGAACAATGCAAGACCTCATGTTCAGACACCGCCGACTCCGATCTGAACCCCGAAGAATATTCGGCGATTGTCTCAGTCCGGAGGAAGGATGAATTTTCGTCGGCTGCAGGTCTTTTCAGAACAAACGCTTTTTTGGTTGACGGCGGGCTGCTGCTTGCCGATTTAAATTTTCCTGCAGGTTCCCTCCGGCTCAACTGGGATTCTTCCCTCGAGAACGGACAGTCTGCGCTGCGCTGGCTGACGGGCGGGCTCAGCTCCGTGCTCGGTCTTGAAAACAATGAACTCAAATCACAGGAAAAGCTTTTTCAGACCGACATTCTGCTGTCAGCTCTTGTCGAAAAAATCCTTGCCTCCGACACTGACACCAGTATCGCGATTATTTTGAATGACAATTCGGATGCTGCAAAACAGTCCGCTCCCCATTCAGTTGCCCGCATTGACGGTGAGGCACTGCTGAGCATGAGTCATTTCAACGTCACCGCAGAGAAACCTGCATTCCCGTTACAAATCAACAGCAAAATATCCCTCATCTCTGCGATTAAACTTTTTGACAGAATAAATATTTCGAAAGAGAGAACGACGACCGTTCAGGCTCTGACGGAAGCAATTGAAGCTGAAAATCTTGTCGTTTCGCAGCTGAGTGACGGCACCGTCACAACGGAATCAAGCGCAGGCTGGATTGCCGACCATCTTCCCGGCCCGAGTGAAAGTCTTCTGCGCACGGTGTTTTCGGCTCCTCCGGATCAGATTTATAATATTCAGGAGAAATCAAACGCCGAACGCCGCCGCTGGCGTCTTCACGGCCTTAATATTCTGCTGCCCAACAACAACGAAAAAGACGAACTGGTTTCGATCTCCGTCGCCGGCAATCTGAAGCCGGTCGGCTGCGAGTCGGAAAGCGAGAATGCCCAGTCGGATTCGCGGGCGGAGGACGCAACCCGCACCGATGAAAAGAATCTCAACACACTGCGCATTGTCGGTCGCAGGACGGCGAAGACTCAATGGCATCTCCACTGTGTTCTTGAAGGCCGGATTACAACTGCATCACGGTTGAAGATTGTCACACGGCTGAACAACATGCCGGTGCCGCGCGAACGCATTGGACTTGGAGAATTCTCGCTCCCTGTCCGCGGTTTTCTGTGGCGCTCTCCCGAAACTCTCGAATTGACGGGTGCACAAATTCTCGACGCAACGGCATCAGTCAATCCTGCGGAAAAGGACGCCGTCAGGCAGTCGTCCGTCGTTATCTGGACAGACACTCTTCTTACCGGTCTGAACAACGCCCGCATGACCTTTTCATGGTCAAATCAGCAACAGGGCACACCGGCCTCCGTAAAAATTCCGGCCGCCGGCAATGACCGTCTCAGCGAAAAGTGAAAGGCAATTCCGATCATGCGCAGAGCATTTGCCCGACAAGGAAATCTTCTCAAGCTCAGCGGAGATACGTTCAGCATAAAGGATGAGCTGAAGAAGATCGGCGCCCGATACGACGGCGCGCAAAAATGCTGGTTCATATCCGGCGACGGACAGATCATTCCGAAGCTCGAATTTTTGGGTTTTCTGCCGGCAGCAACCGCTCCTTCAAACGCTCCGGATGCACTTTCGGCTGAAAGCCTGCCTGCCGCCGAAGAATCCGAAGACACGTGGTCAGTTCTGAAATTTACGCTTTTCGTCGAAAATATTTTTCGCAGACAATTGAATTTTGATTTTTGGATCGTCGGTGAAGTGACTTCGCTGAAATCATCGTCGGGGCATGTTTACTTCGACCTCACAGAACCTGACTCCGAGGAGCAGCGGGCACTGACGGCAGGCCGTGCCGTATCCGTATCTTGCTGTCTGTGGGCGGGAAAAATCAAAATACTGCAGGACAAACTTTCCGAGTTCCCTTTGACCGAAGGTGTCAAAGTGAAACTCAAAGTCAATTGTGACTTCAGAAAGGAGGGTTCGCGCCTCAATCTGATCGTCAACGACCTTGATCCTCAATTTACACTTGGTGATCTTGCACTGAGACGGCAGCAGATTGTCCGCGAACTCAAAAGACGCGGCCTCTACGACCGGCAGCGTACAGTCTGCAAATGGCCCGACCTTCCGCTGCGCATAGCGCTCGTCACTGCAGCCGGCTCAAGGGCACAGACCGACTTTCTCAGCGAGCTGGCGATGTCGGGACTGGCATTCAAAATTACCCTTTTCGATTGCCTCATGCAGGGCGAAAAAGTGCGCGACAGCGTCACTGCCGCTCTGAAAACAGTCTCGGAATCAGAACACGGCAGCTACGACTGCATCATCATCACCCGCGGCGGAGGTTCGAGGCTTGATTTGCGATGGTTTGATGATCTTGAAATATGCAAAGCCATTGCGTACTCAGAAATCCCCGTGATGACCGCCATCGGTCACTTTGAGGATGTGAGCATCGCCGACGAAGTGGCATCCGTGGCCGAAAAAACCCCGACCGGTGCGGCAAGATTCCTCGTGAACCGCGTGTCCGCCGGCTTCGATCGACTGCTTGGCAGACTCGAATATTCGGCACGCTCCGCCCAACAGCGCGTTCAGCGTGAAAAACAACAAATCACCAAATCCGAGTTGCGAATCGAGCAGGCTGCGCGTTCCCGTATCAAAAGAGAATCGGACAGTCTGACGACTTCTTTGAGAGCTTTAAAGCTGGTACAGAACACATCCGCCCGCCCGCTGCTGATGGGATATTCATACATCCGGATGAAGCCGAACTCTGAAACCGGTGAGGGTCGGCATCTTACGGCAGATGACTTTCTCACATCTGCTCCGCCGGACACTGTGGAGGTGCACCTGTGGAGCCGGCGCATAAACGCTCAAGTTTTAGTCGAAATGGCGGTTCAATCGGTCAAGCAAATCGAAACTCAGCCCCACCCTGCGGGGGCAAGCGCAGGCCAGACCGCAAACCGGAATCCGACCATCGGGGACTCATATGAAAGATAGAAAAAGCGCGACCTACAAGGATTTACAGAACCAACTGCACAACATTCTCAATTCGCTGGAACAGGAGTCAGCTTCGCTTGATGATGTGGCATCCCTGCTGAAAGACGGGTTCGAAACGATAGATGCCCTCAAAGCTCGGCTGACTGAGGCGGAGGCTCAGATTGAAAACATCATCTCTCTCCGGCACAACACCACAACCGCTTTAAGCGAAAACACAGACGGGGAGACACGCTGATGGCCGATGCACCTATTTCACCACGCACCAAAATAGTCTGCACACTGGGCCCGGCGAGCAGCAACCGCGAAATGATTTCGGCGCTCATGGATGCCGGAATGAATGTTGCGAGGCTTAATTTTTCGCACGGCGAACACAGCACCCACGCGCAAAATATTGCCATAATCAGAGAGTTATCCCGCGAAAAGAATAAGCCGGTTGCCATTTTGCAGGACCTGCAGGGCCCCAAGATTCGCGTCGGAAAACTCCGCGGCGGCTCGACGACGCTGACCAAAGGCCAACAAATTACGCTGGTCTTCGGACTCGAACAGACTGACGACAATATCCCGATCGACTACCGCGAACTGGCCTCGGACACGCACGTGGGCGCCAAGATTCTTCTTGATGACGGTCTTCTTGGAATGACGGTCGTCGGGATCAGAGATTCTATGGTCGATTGTCAGGTGGTCCACGGAGGACTGCTCAAATCCAGAAAGGGCGTTAATTTCCCTGACAGCAATCTTTCAATTCCGTCGACAACCGAAAAAGACACGCGCGATTTGCTGTTCGGAGTTTCTCAGGGAGTCGATTACGTTGCACTTTCATTTGTCCGCACTGCGGCAGATGTGCTCAAACTCAAACAGATGCTCAGAGCTTTGGGCTCGGATATTCCTGTCGTCTCCAAAATAGAGATGCTCAGCGCCGTCGAAAATATTGAAGATATTTGCAAAGTTTCCGACGCAATCATGGTTGCCCGCGGCGATCTGGGTGTCGAATGCGGATTTGCAAATGTGTCGGCGTATCAAAAACGGATTGTCCGCGCGGCACGTTCGCACGGAAAACCGGTCATCGTTGCAACCCAGATGCTTGACTCGATGATCGAAAATCATGTTCCGACCAAAGCCGAAATTTCAGACGTCGCAAACGCCGTTTTTGATCTTGCCGATGCCACGATGCTTTCGGGCGAGTCCGCGTCAGGCCGGCATCCGAGCCACGTGGTCAACACCATGCGTGACATTTTGTCGCGTGTGGAAGAATCAGGAATGCTCCTGCCGGGAGACGAGAACGCACGGATCTTTACCTCAACGGCAACTCCCGAAGTCGTTGCCCGCACGGCAGTCGAACTTGGTGACACGTGCAGGGCATCTGCAATCGTTTGCCTTACTTTGACAGGAAATATTGCACGTACGGTTGCAAAATACCGGCCGCAAACTCCGGTGATCGCCCTCAGTCCCCGCCCCGATGTCGTGCGTAAACTCAGTCTTGTCAGAGGAGTCGTCGGTCTTCAAAACACGATGTTCTTTGATACTGACGGTGCTCTCCACGAAATCGCCAAGGCTATCGTCAAACGCGGATTGGCGCGCGAAGGCGACCTTCTGGTCATCACAGGAGGAATTCCGCTTGCCTCCATGCAACCAACCAACCTCATCAAGCTTCACCGCGTTTCAAAAGAGGACGTACTGTAACCAAAGGCATTCCAGACCGCCGTTAAAAACCTTTTTGCGGCGCGTCGCCCTGAGTCCCACACTCGCCACCAGATTCTCATCTCCTGCGAGAATCCATCCCTGCCATCCGCGGAAATTTTTCTTCAGAGTATCACCTACAGTTTTGTAAAGCGGCGCGAGTTGATCGGTTTCACCCAAGCGCATGCCGTAAGGCGGATTCATCACCACAATCCCCTGCGGTGCGGGGGAACTGATGTCTGAAACATCACTGACCTGAAACGAAATGAGTTTGCGCACTCCTGCGGCGTCGGCATTTTTCTGGGCTGCGAACAATGCAGACTTATCGCGGTCGCTGCAGCGGATAGGCGGAGTCAATTCCTGCGCCGCGTCATCCCGTTCCAGCACCTTCGACCGGTAAAATGAAAGTCTTTCAAAACAGTCGGCAATCGACAATTCCTGCGAACGCAATTGACGCCGCAACGGTTCCATTTGTTTGTGAACGGAATCGGGAAACAGATTCAGATTCTGCCAGCCAAAATGCTTTCGTTCGATTTGAGGCCGTCTGTTCAGCAGCTGCAGCGCAGCTTCAATCGCAAATGTTCCGGTTCCGCACATCGGATCTATAAATTCCGGAGCGAGCGGAATTGCTGCCGGTATACGCCGGCCTTTGCCTTCAACCGCCGGCTCAGATTCATTTTTCTGAATCCGTTTGCCGCCGTTGTCCTCGGCTGAAACACGCGCAAAGAAAACTTTTTCGCGACTGCCGGTGCGCAATGCCCTGCACAGTCGTCCCCAGCCGGTCATGCGCACAAGTCCGGCTGCCAGCAATTCTCCGACCGGTGCATCTCCGCCCGCAAGCCGGTAGCCGCGCTGTGCCAGCGGTGTGCCGGTTGTATCAAGACTGACGGACAATACTTTCCTGTGAAGGCGGGCCATAACCCTGACCTGCGGCGCGTCCTTTTCCACGGTCGGACGTTCGCGGGTCTGACGACGGAATGAATCCGCGAGGCCGTCTTTGATTTTGAGATTTAAAGAAGCTGCCGTGATCTTTGAATCCGACGAACTCGAAGAGACGACAAATGTCTTGTCAGGCGAAAAAAACGAAGGCCAGTTCAGCTTTTCCACTGCATGGTAAACATCATCAAGATTTTGAACTTCCGCTTCGAGAACTTCGCACAGGATCCGGCTGGCACAGCGCAGGGAAAAATTCATGGCCAGCGCAAATGACCACGGTGCACGGAGTATTACGCCCGCACTTGCGGGAGTCGGATTTTCGGATAACTCAACCTTTAAATCTTCGGCAAGCTCGAGAATTTCGTCTGCAAGTTCTTCCTCAAGTCCGTGAACAGTGCTGACAAAAAATGTTGCCGTGCGTTCATCGTGCAGGCGGTGTCGGAGCGGCGCTTCCGGACGACGCGCTGGGAGCCGGCGCGGCTGCAGGCGATCCTGCTCCGCTGCCTGACGGCGCGGCTGCGGGCGATCCTGCTCCGCTGCCTGACGGCGCGGCTGCGGGCGATCCTGCTCCGCTGCCTGACGGCGCGGCTGCGGACGATCCTGCTCCGCCGCCGGACGGCGATGCCCCTGATCCCGACTGACCACTTTCGACTTTTTTGCTGGCTGGTTTTTCATTGCCGTTTTCCTCATTTGCCGGTCCCTGACACAATCCCAACTCCCTGAACAACTCAAATTCACGACCCGAACGGATACGCGTATAGTATTCAAGGAACTCTGTCGCCTTTTTCGGAGAAACCGACTCCAAAAGCCGTGTGACCTGCCGCGCCGGCAATTTTCGCAGAAGCTGCATGACCAAGTCCCGATCCATACCCTCAAGAAGCGGGGCTGCCTTTTTGGGATCCATCTTGACTATGAATTCGAGAGCTTCGGAAAGTCGCTCCTCTTTCGCCTTGCGTTCTTTTTGCAGGGTTTCTTCAAGAAGTTTTCTTTCTTCCTCGATTCGGCGCAATTTGTTCTCGATGTCTGCCTTTGAACGATCATAACCGCGTCTTGCCGTATTCAGTTTCTCGGTCTTCTGTTCGATTTCACGGCGCATGATGAGCAACTGGTTTCTCAGTTCGGCGGCCTTGGAGAGCGTCAGACCCTTGTCCGGAATGTCAGGCAACTCGGAAGCGGACTCGCCGTCCTTTTTGGATTCGGCACCGGCGACGTCTTTTTTTTCCTCGGCATTTGCCTGATAATTGAAATAGAGGTAGCCGCCCAATCCCAACAGTGCGACTGCTTTGGCTGCAAAAACAAGGTGCAGTGCTTTCATGGAATCCTCAAGACGTCAGCGGGAATTCTCGAAGACCGAACGCTGATGCCGCAGCGTGGCCTGTTCGTCCAAAAACTTTCTTTCTTTTGTTTCTTCTGCCTGAGCAAATTCCAAAGCTTTGCGGTCCCTGAGATTTTCCATGATCTTGAGATTTCTCCGGCAGACAATCGCATGCTGTTCGGCAATATCGACATCCTGCTCTGCAACCCTGATTGCTTCAAGCAGTTCGAGCATTCGTCCCTTGCGTGTCTCAAGGCTGGCTTCAAAGGTCCCGTACTTGAAATGCTCCCCCGAGCGCACGCATTCATTGAGCATATCCCTCTCGGAAAGATAGGCATCACGCTGCTCCATCAACAGTCTGCGCAACTCCGAAAGAACCTTCAGACAATTTTCAAGATACTTTTGGGCTTCTTCGGCCGACTGTTGCCTCATCTCGAGAACGCGCTGCAGCTTGAATACAAAGCGTCTCATTCAAGCTCCGCAAGTTCGTAGAGTTTTTGAAGCGATTCGGAATAATCGGACTTTTCGTTGCGGCCCTGACGCAGATAATCTTCGATCTTGCCCTGCATCGCGATCGCGCGGTCAATTTTGGGATTGGCACCCTGATTGTATGCTCCAATCGAGATGAGGTCTTCATTTTTCTGATAGGTTGCCATCCATTCACGAACCGAACCGGCGGCATTCAAATGCCTTTGATCCGCGACATCGATCATGACACGGCTTGCGCTGGTCAGAACATCGATAGCCGGAAAATGATTTCGGGCCGCGAGCTGGCGCGACAAATTGACGTGACCGTCGAGGATGCTCCGCGCAGCGTCTGTCACCGGATCGTTAAAATCGTCGCCGTCGACAAGAACAGTATAAATACCGGTTATGGAGCCATCGCTGTCGGAATTTCCTGCCTGTTCGAGCAGCCGCGGCAGTAATGAAAACACCGACGGAGTGTAACCCTTGGTCGTCGGCGGCTCACCGACAGCAAGGCCGATTTCACGCTGGGCCATCGCGACGCGGGTCAGCGAATCCATCATCAGAAGTACTTTTTTTCCCATATGCCTGAAATAATCGGCAATCGCCGTTGAAACATGGGCTGCACGAATACGGGCCAGCGGACTTTGATCGCCCGTAGAGACAACGACGACGCTGCGCGCAAGACCCTCGGCACCAAGGTTTTCTTCAAGAAACTCCCGAACCTCGCGGCCGCGTTCGCCAATCAGAGCGATGACGTTAAGGTCGGCTCTGGTGTAGCGGGCGATCATTCCCATCAGCACGCTTTTTCCGACACCCGATCCCGCCATAATCCCGAACCGCTGTCCCTCACCGCACGTCAGCAATGAATTCAGGGCACGCACCCCGAGGTCAAGCGGCTGATCGATTCTTCTGCGCAGCAACGGGTTTAAGGGCTCACGAATAATCGACCAAGGCACGCCGGCCAAGTTGGGTATAGGGCTGCCGACCATCGGTTTCATATACGGGTCGACGATTCGGCCGATCAAATGCGGCCCGACCCGGATTTTTGGCTCACGTTCAACACACTGAACCAAAGCATTCGCACAAACGCCTGTCGGATCCGAGAACGGTATTATCAGAGCACGATCGCGTCTGAATCCGACAACTTCGCCGTCTATACTGTATGACTTTTGGTGGTCGAAAATTCTGACAAGTGCTCCCAGCGGCGCTCCCGGAAGATTCGCCTCGACGATTGTTCCGACAACTTCGAGAACCTTTCCCAGTTTGTCGAGCTGCAAGGGTTCACGGGCGAGTTCCGGCCGCACACTGCGCAGGCGCGCGAGTGCATTGTTTGCAAACATGATTAACCTGCTTTCCCGGCGGTACCGTCTTTCTGTACTTCCTCAAACAACTCATCTTTCAATGACTCGATTACCGAAGACACAGTCTTGCCGATGTCAAAAGACACAACTTCATTGTTGGCTTCAATCTTGATGTCGCCCCGTTCAAGTCTGGCGTTTCCGACGAGACGGATTCTGGCCCGCTCGCTTTCGGGAATCTGCTGTTCAAGGCGCGTGACGTCTTCCGGATGCATCTCGATTTTAAGTTCATCCTGTGCCTGAAACTGCTGCATGGCGACGGCAAAAACGCGTCTCAATGCTTCGTCGTTCCACTGAATTTTGTGCCTGAGAATCTTTTCTGCGCAAATCTGCGCGATTTCGGCAAAAATTTCGCGGCCGGTTGAAACGAGTTCACCCTTGAGATGCTGCAGCTCCGAAAGAGCCTTGGCAAAAAGAGCCATTGAATGACCGTATTTTTCTTCGGCTTCGCTGACGGCTTCGGTACGTCCCTGTTCGATTCCGGCTTTCAGTCCTTCGGCATATTTTGCTTCGGCGGCCTCTGCAGCCGCATTGGTATCGGCCGGTTCTTCAGTCGGCTGCGAAACGGTAGCCGCAGACTGACTGAGACCGCGCTGATATCCGGCTTCTTCGCCGTCGAGACGGCCCTGTGCCAGACCGCGTTCGAAAGCCGCCTGAACCTCGCTGTCCATTTTTTCCTGACTTATGTCCGTCAAACCGAAATCAAGTCCGCGTCCGCCCAAGCCTTTGCTCTTGGTCGCAGTCAAAGAACTCAGGTCACTGATATCAGGACCGGTACCCCGCGGTTGTGCCGCAGCACTGGCAGCTGCTCCCGCATTTGCATACTCAGTAGGAGACATTTTTGATTCCGGACTGCTCTGCCCTGACTTGACGGATTGCCGGCTGGCATTATTTTGTTCTTCTTCGTCGAGATCCAGAAGTTCAAGAGCAACAAGTTCATCTTCATCCATTTGCATGCGCCGCTTGCGCATACGGAGCTCTTCCTGACTCGCCATGAATTCGGCAGTCATGTCTTCGGGAAAAATTGTTTTTCCGGGTTGACCGAACGTCCTGCTGAATTCGGCGGGCTTCTGAACCTTTTTGCGAAGTTCGGCGGAAGCATGGGTTTTGGCCAGCACGACGCTTTTTCTGGGATTGTCGGTCAGCAAAATAGAATCCGGTGACAAATCCTGCCACGGATATCGTTCGACGTTCAAAGATTCGAACTTGTCCTGTTCCGTCTTTTTGAGCAAACGTCCACGAGTCATCTGACACTCCACATTTTTGTCTGCTCAAGCGTTAGACAAGTGCGTTTTCACCGCTGGTCGCGATAACAATCTTGCCTTCATCCGCAAGTCTGCGGGCGATTTGTACAATCCCCTGCTGTGCAGCTTCAACGTCGGTCAGTTTTGCAGGACCGGCGTTCGCGAGTTCCTCACGCAGGCTTTCTGCAGCACGTTGCGACATGTTTTTGAACAGAAGCTCTTTGATGCCCTCGGACGCAGTCTTCATCGCAAGCTTGAGCTGATCCATCTTGACCTCGCGCATGATCGTCTGAATGCCGCGATCGTCGATCTTGATGAGATCTTCGAATGTGAACATCTTACGGCGGATTTCTTCCGTCAGATCCGGATCACGTTCTTCAAGCCTGTCGAGAATGGTTTCTTCGGTTGCCTTATCCATCATATTGAGCATTTCTACGATCGGAGTCACGCCGCCGATTTGCTGCTGCGTCACATTACCCATGCGTTGAACTTCGCCGCGCAGAACGTCATCAATTTCATCAATGAGCTCCGGAGAAACAGACTCAAGCTTCGAAATTCTCAATATGAGTTCGGTATGCAGACTCTCGGGCAAAAGCTTGAGAGTTTCACCGAATTTTTTGGGTTCAAGATGGGCAAGAACAAGTGCAATTGTTTGCGGATGTTCGTTGCGCAGAATATTTGAAAGCATTTTGGCGTCGATGAGTTCAAGCGATTCGAGGGTCGCAGCAGTCTCAAGAGCAAGATCTTCAATGTAGGAACTTGCCTGTCCGTCACGAAATGCCGATTCAAGGAGCTTCTTGGTAAATTCGTTTCCGCCGAAGAAGTACTTCTTGTTACTTTGGAGAACGTGATAAAATTCTTCCATCACTTCGTCGATGGTGTCGCCGTCGACACGACCGAGCCGGCTCATTGCGCTACCGACGCGTTTGATTTCGAACTCGTTCATCTGCTTGAAAATTTCGGCTGAAATATCTTCGCCGAAAGCCAGAAGCAGGATGGCCGCTTTTTGTGGTCCGGTATACTTGGTCGCCACGCCCGAGTTCCCCCCAAGACGAACGGACTGCCCTGAGGGACACTCCGATCTGCACTTTTTCCAGAATACGCACGCGGGCATTCTGGCACTCGGCAACCCTGACCACCGGCGTCATTTTTTCGATCGGCAGCTCTGCTTCGTTAAAACCTCCCAAAATCACTAAATTTTCTTAAAAAATCGTTTCTCTTGCCCCACTTAACCCTCTGGAGTATGACCCCAACCGTTAACCCTTAAGGCAAGGAGTGCAGCTATGGCCTTCAATTCTCTGGCAGTGTCCCTCGAATGGAAAATGAACAACCTCATCCTCCGCCGCGGAGCCAGCGTGCTCATGATTGAGGCAGCCAACGTTCAAGTTCTCAGAACTTTGAAAGAAAAAACTGATTTTAACGAGTTTTTCAAAACCAAGGCTCTCGTCAACCGTGAAGCACGCCGTGTGTTTGAAGCTTGGGAACGCAAGGACAAAGACCTTTTGGACAAACTCTTCGGCGAAATGAACGCCTGAGAACCGGACGAAAAAACGCCTGCGGGCGTTCTTTTTTTCCCTGCAGCGGATTTGGTGCGGACTGGAGATTCCCCGATGAGTACCTTTCACAACCTCGCCTTTTACAAATTTGTCCGGATCGGCAACGTCGAAACGACCGCCAAGGACTTTGAAAATCTGGTCGCCGGTCTTGATATGAAGGGAACGCTGATTTTCGCGGAAGAGGGTCTCAACGGTTACGTCGCTGCCAGTCCCGAATCGGCTGAGCGGTTTATCTCATACTGCCGCGCCGATTCACGTTTTGCAGACGTCGAGTTCAAGCTTTCTGTCAGCGATTTTCAGCCCTACAACCGGATGCTCGTCAAAATCAAAAAAGAGATTGTCACCATGGGCCGAACCGGAATTGATCCGGCCCATTTCACCGGCAAGCACGTGGACGGCGAAACGTTGAAAAAATGGCTGGACAACGGCGAAGATGTGATTCTGCTCGATACCCGCAACGAATACGAAACCAAACTTGGAACCTTCAAAAATGCCGTTGTGCCGGACATCAAAACCTTCCGCACGTTCCCAAGCTGGGTTGAAGAAAACTTCATGCAGCACAAAAACAAAAGGGTCGTGACGTTTTGCACGGGCGGCATACGCTGCGAAAAGGCGACAGCCTACATGCGTCAGGCAGGATTCGAAGATGTATACCAAATTCAGGGCGGTATTCTTAAGTACTTCGATCAGACCCAAACAACGGACGGAGACAACCACTACGAAGGTGACTGTTTTGTGTTCGACCACCGCGTCGCCGTGAATACCCGCCTGAGCAAAACCGAACACGATATGTGCTACGTCTGCTGGGCGACACTGACTCCCGAAGACAAAATCAGCCCGCTTTACAAAGCCAACGAATATTGCCCGCATTGTGCCGATGAGTCGCAGCGACGCGCGGAAAAACGCAGATTCAAAGCCATTGAAACCAACAAACAGGCTCTTGAAAGACGTTTTGAAAGAGCCAAAAAAGCCCGCGCCGAGTGGGATGCAAAGAAAAAGCCCGCCGAAGAAAGTCGCAATGCATAGTGTTTCGGTTGTCATACCGAACTACAACGGCCGGGATCTTCTCGAACAGAATCTGCCGTTTGTATTCGAAGCGCTTAGGGTGTCGGAGATCGAAGATTTTGAAGTGATCGTTGCCGACGATGCCTCGTATGACGACTCAGCCGGTTTCCTGAAAAGTCACTACCCTCAGGTCATTTTGGTCGGCAACAAAAAGAACTCCGGCTTTTCGGGAAATATAAACAGCGGAATCAGAGCTGCCCGAAAAAAACTTGTCCTGCTGCTCAACTCCGACGTTCAATTGTCTGCAGACTATTTTAAGGCACAGCTCCGGTACTTCGAGCGCCCCGACACGTTCGGAGTCATGGGCTGCATCATGAGCATGGACCGTAAAGTTATTCAGGATACTGCCAAATATCCCAGTTACCGGTTCGGCAAAATCGGGTCGACGAAAAACTACCTTCCCTCCGTTCCGCAGCCGGACACCTGCTCGTGGTTCATGTCGGGTGCCAACGCTCTTGTCTGCCGTGAAAAGTTGAATCTGCTGGGAGGGTTCAGAGAAATCTTCAACCCGTATTATTGCGAAGATGTCGATTTAAGTTTGCGGGCATGGCGGCTCGGATTCAAAATTTATTACGAACACAATTCCGTCTGTTACCACCCGAACTCTGCCACAATCAAAAAGTTTCCGGCCAAAGCCGTCCGCCGCACTGCCAAAAGAAATCAGCTGATGCTGCACTTTCTTCATCTCGACGGATTTGAAAATTTCTTTTTTCTGGCAGAGGCCACCTTAAAAACCTTACTTTATCTGCTGAAATTCAATACCGTTTATCCGGCAGCTTATTTTCAGTTTCTGGCACGCATCACGATTCTGAAAAAAGAAAAAAAACTGTTTGCCGGTTTGCAGGCTCGGCAAGGTACGCATCTGCGCTTAAAAGAAATCGCCGGAAAAATAAAATCGGGGAGTCTCTGACAATCCGCCGGAAGGCGGCAGCCCCCGAATCCGCGCTCAACTGCGGATATGCCATCCTTTGGCGTGACAGAACGCATGAATCCCGAGCCTTGAAAGTGTGGAGCCGAGTCCGGAATGACCTCTGCCCGACCAAGGCAACCATGCTGAAACGCGATCGCAGCAATTGAGATAACCGGTTCCCGTATTCACCTGAGCAAGAATTTTTTTGCCGCGTTCGGCATTTTTGCAATAGACGGACGAGGTCAGGCCGTACTCCGAATCATTCATCAAAGCCACAGCTTCGGCATCGTCTTTGACCTTCATGACGCCAATCAAAGGCCCGAAGGTTTCCTCGCGCATGACCTCCATCGAATGGTTTGCATTGAGCAACAGCGTCGGCGGATAAAAGTTACCCCTGCCTTCCTGAACCTGACCGCCCAACTCCAGACGGGCACCTTTGCTGACGGCATCATTCACCTGAGCCTGAAGAAACTTGAGATGAACGCGGCGGGTTATCGCACCGCACATCGTTGTCGCAGCCAAGGGATCGCCCGTGACCCATGCCTGCATCTTGGCCTTGAGTTTCCCTGCAAACACGTCGTAAATTTTCTCGTGAACGTAAACACGCTCGACAGCGCAACAGCTTTGTCCGTTGTTGTAGAGAACACCTTCGGCAACGGCATCCGCAACGGCATCAAGGTCACCGCATTCGTCGGTCACATACAGGGGATCCTTGCCGCCAAGCTCCATAATCAGGCGCGTCATGCGACCTGCGAGTGCTTCAGAGATCTTCTTTCCGGTCGAATACGATCCTGTGAAACCGACGCAGTCAAAAGGCAATTGAAGCAGCTGCGCACCGACTGCAGCCTCACCGGTCACGGCCACAAAAACATCTTCCGGAACGCCGGCTTCATGCAGCAGTCTGGTCAGATGCAGTCCTGTGAGGGTCGAAAACTCCGACGGCTTATAAATGACCGCATTGCCGCACAGCAAAGCCGGAAGGAAAACATTGAAGCCCACAAGAATCGGATAGTTCCACGCAGAAATGTTCAATACAACTCCAAGCGGATCGAACCCGAGAACCTCTTCGGTATTGCCGTCCTGCCGGACTTTGGCAGGAGCAAGCGCGGCAGCGGTTTCCTCGCAGAAAAATCTGACCTTGTTCAGACTTCCGTTGACTTCATTGCGCGCCTGCTGCAGCGGTTTGCCTGTTTCAAGCGACATGTCGCGGGCAATGATCTCAATATCGCGTTTGAGCAGCTCGCCGAATGTTTTTGCGAGTGCAACGCGTTCGGCAACCGGACGTGCAGCCCATGCCGGTTGCGCTGCACGCGCAGCCGCAAATTTTTCACGCACCGAAACGGCATCGTCGGTCTCGACAGTGCGGATCATTTCACCTGTCGCAGGATTTATAATTTGCATCGTAAGCCTCACTTTCCAAATAAATAATGACTATTTTTCGGCCCTGTTGATCTTTCTTGCGGCTTGCAGGAACTCGCGGATCACCGGCATGTGGTCATCCACTGTTCCTGCCAGCGTCGGCGAGAATTCCGGATGCCACTGCACGCCGGCGACAAAATGATTGCTGAAATTGTCATGAACGAAGGCCTCAACCAGCCCGTCTGCGGAACTGCGTGCTTCAATCCGCAAATTGCGTCCGAGGGCCTTGACGCACTGGTGATGAACTGAGTTCACCTCCAGCTGCTCCTTTTTGTACAGGCCGGCAAGCCATCCTCCCTGCGTGAGAGTGACAGCGTGATGAACGCGATCGTAGGTTTGGGCATTGCGGTGTTCCGTGTCCGTCTGAATGAGACTGGGAATATCCTGATGAAGAGTGCCCCCGAAATAACAGTTGAGCACCTGAAAACCGCGGCAAATACCCAGCATGGGCAATTTCTTTTTGAAGAAATAATCCGCCAGTACGAGTTCATACTGATCGCGGTGTTTGTCCCCCGGCCAGCGTTCCTGATTAAGATACGGCTCTCCGTACGTCTCGGGACACAAATCTGCGCCGCCCTGAAACACAATACCGTCAAGCTGCTCAAGAATCGGAATCAGTCTTTCTTGCGGAAGATCCGGAATCAGAACGGGGAGAACACCTTCGCACGCAACATAGCGCGCCATGTCGTTCTCCATGTAAGTCAGACTCTTGTGCCCGAAGACAGTTCTGTTCGGATCCGGATACATGAAGCATGCACTCAGACCAATTTTCAGCATGACCGCTCCTGACTTGAAGAAACATCAGACCTGAAAGGCTTTTTTGTACAACATTTCAAAATCAGCCTTGGTTACGGTCCTCGGATTGCACTGATGACATCCGTCGGCCAGTGCCAGCTCGGCAAGCTGCGGGATTTTTGCGGAATCAAGTTTCAATTCGCTGAGAGTCGCCGGAATCGACAATTTGCCGTTCAACTCCCGCACCCACTGAACAAAGTTTGAGGTGCCGATAATCTTTTCAAGATATTTGTAACGGTCAGCCGAAACCTCTTTATTGAAATCAAGTCCGTAGGGCATCATCACGGCATTGGCCAGACCATGATGGGTATCAAACACGGTGGACAACGGATGCGCCATCGAATGAATGATGCCGAGGCCCTTTTGAAAAGCCGTTGCACCCATCAGCGAGGCGATCATCATCTTGGCGCGGGCTTCAAGGTCGGCAGGCTTTTTGGTTGCCGTCTCGATCGATTCCGAAATAAGCCGGATAGCTTCAACGGCAATTCCGTCGCACAGCGGCGATACGCCTTTGGACAAAAAGGCTTCGACGTTGTGGGTCAGTGCATCCATTCCGGTAGCGGCCGTGACTCCTGCAGGCAGGTCAAACGTCAGCGCAGGGTCGGCAAAAACTTTGTTGGCAATCAGCCGCGGCGAAAAGAGAATTCTCTTTTTGTGAGTCTCATTCTCGGCAATGACAGTACTGCGGCCGACTTCACTTCCGGTTCCGCTGGTCGTCGGAACGGTGACAAAGGGCGGAATCTTTTCTGTGACGTATTTGTCGCCGCCGAGCGCGTCATCATAGTCGAACAAGGGCCGTGAATGAAAAGCTTTCAGGACAATCGCGCGCGCCACATCCAAACTTGCCCCGCCGCCCAAACCAATCACGCCGTCACATTTTTCATTCTGAAAGTGCTGAACACCCGCCAGAACGTCTGATTCAACCGGATTTTTTGAAATCCCCGAATAGACAGCAGGAGAAATCCCCGCAGATTCCAGCGAGGCCAGAATCTTTTTGAAAAAACCGAGCTGCACAACAGCTTTGTCCGACACAATCAGCGGACGCTTCCAATTCTGCGTCTTTAAATACTCCGGCAATTCTTCGATTACACCCGCACCAAAACGTATTGAGGTCGGAAAATTATATCCGTATCGGCCAGTCCAGTTCATGTTCGGCTCCTTTTTTCAGACAATTTCAAAATAACGTTTGCGTTCCCAGTCCGTGACTGCCTTTGAATATTCACGCCATTCCCACATTCGCGTATTGGTAAAGTGATCGACAAATTCTGCACCCAAAAGCTCACGCGCGACCTTGGATTCACGCATTGCCACGGCCGATTCATACAGGTTTCGCGGCAGAGTCCCGTTGGACTTGTCGGCGTAACCGTTACCCTTGCTCTGTTTCACTTTCAGGGGAAGCTTATTTTTGATGCCATACAATCCCGAGGCCAGTGCAGCTGCCATCGCCAGATACGGGTTGGCATCCGCACCGACCACGCGCAGTTCCATGCGGGTTGATTTATCTGAACCCGGCAGAGCACGGATTGCCGTCGTGCGGTTGTCGACACCCCACGTCAGAGTCGTCGGCGCCCAAGCCCCTTCAACCAGACGCTTGTAGCTGTTGACGGTCGGAGCGTACATGGGTGTCAGATGCGGCATGCAGTGCAACACGCCTGCCATGTAATGTTTCATGGTTTCGCTCATGCGATCGGGTGATTTGGCATCGTAAAAAATATTTTTGCCGTTCTTCCAGAGACTCTGGTGCACGTGCCCCGAGCTCCCCGGCAGTGACGCATTCCACTTCGCCATGAATGTGGGAATAATGCCGTGGAAACTGCCAATCTCCTTTACGGCAGCTTTGAAGAGCACCGCGCGATCTGCAGCTTCAAGGATGTCACTGTACAGAATAGCTGCTTCGTACACTCCCGGACCTGTCTCGGTGTGCAAGCCTTCCAGAGGAACGTTGTATTTTTCAAGAAGGTCAAAAAGGTCGTTGAAAAAACCGTTGTGCTGTATCGGTCTGAGAAGCGAATAACCGAACATGCCCTTGGTCAGAGTTTCCGGTTCATGAAAACCTTTGTCGTGCAGAGATTCGGTGCTTTCGGTGAAATTGAACCATTCAAACTCCTGACTGAAAAAGGCGCTGTAGCCGGCCTTTTCGGCCTGTCCTTTGATTTTTTTCAGCAGGTTGCGCGGACAAATCGGAAGAGGCTCACCTTTGCCTGTCCAAAAGTCGCCAAGAAGAAAAGGAATGCCGTGATCCCACGGGACCGTGCGGTAAGTCGACAAATCAAGATAAACCTGTGCATCCGGATAACCGGAATGCCAGCCTGTGTACGAGACGTTGTCGTAACAAACATCAGCCGAATCCCAGCCGAGCACGACGTTGCAGAAACCAAGTCCGCCCGTCGCAACCGATTCAAATTTTTTCCGGTGAATGACTTTTCCGCGCAGGATGCCGTCGATATCTGTTACGGCGAGTTTTACCTTTTGACCGGCGTAACTCTTGACCAACTGCAGCACATCTTCTTTTTTGGACACCATCGGACAATACTCCAGCTCAACTCAATACAGAGGGATGGAGTATCGTACGCAACGGCAGCCGCGCGGTCAGTGATGCGCAGATGTCATGCGTTTGACATCTGCGCTCAGCGTTTTATTTGGTTCTGCAGTTTGAAAGAGCGAAAACCTTTTTCGCGTCATGTTCGGTGATTTTGAGCGCTCCGTTTGCATACTCAACAAGCACATATGGCAATTTCTTTTCACTCTTCTCACGGGTCTCCGACTTGATTGTCGTCAGGGTCAGGGGATTCAACAGAACGCGCGCGCTGTCCTTGGACACACTGTTGAAGTCAAAGACCGAATTTATTGTTCCCTTAAAACTCTCATGGATCGAGCCGGTATTTTCCCCGCTCTTCAGCAGCAGGATGCGTGTAAAGGAAACCTGTTTGTCTTTGATTTCGACCGTCATATGATCGCGGGTCGACATCGACCTGCCGTTGTCCAGACTGCGGACGCAGTCAACGGTGAGTGACGTTGCTTTTGATACCGAAGCAATGTCCGCATCCGCTTGCGGCGAATTTTGTTTACAAGCCGCAAGCGCAGCGACAAACGCAATAACAGTTACAATCTTTTTCATCGGAACCTCCTCATGCTGTGTGAGGAGCAGAAAGCAAACCTCCTGCCAAAAATAAGGGTTTACAATTATTGAATAAAAATAAAAAACAGATGTCTACGGAATAGACACCTGCATAAAAAATTCAGCTCCGTTCACTGCCGGTTCAAAGACTGAACGACCCTACGATTCCCAAACCGCTGCTTTCGCGCTTTTGCTGTTTGTCCTCGGACGCACTGTAATTGAGAATTTCCAGAGAATAGCGCCAACCGAAACCAAAAGGTCCGAACAGCTTTTTCACGCCGCAGAATGCACTGACCGACAAGCTGTCCGCAGGAAGTCCCGTACCGGCTGCCTGTGCACCCAGATCCATAAGCGGCGACCGTCCGGACGGTGTCGCAAAATTCGCGTCAGTATCGCTGCTGAACATGTACTTTCCGGATGCTTCGAAACCAATTTTGTCGGGAACCAAATCCAATCCGGACAAGGCCAGCAAATAAGCCGACGAGGTCTTTCCCTTCAGTCTGTTTGCCGATGAGTCCGAGACGGAACTCTCGACAGTCGAAAATCCCGGTCCCATGTCAAAAAAGAAATTCAGCACGGGTGCGCTCAAACGCCCGTGAATCCAGTTGTCCTGCACTTTGACTTCGGGGGAAGTCGCCTTCTCTCCAAACATCCGCTCACTGGTCAGCGTGTAATGAGCCGACAAAAAGGAGAGAATTTTAAAGCCGCTGTCACTTGTAAAAACCGAATGACGGACGGCAGGCAAAGGACCGCCGGTCACCAAACCGTATTTGCCGCCGAACGTTTGCCGGAAAAATTTGTAGTACACAGGAGCAGACAGTCCGCCCCACGTCCGCGAGTAGGATCCGGACTCAACCGACTTTCCGGACTCCTTGGCAAAAGCCTGACCGACGGCATAACCGAATGAAGGCTCAAGCTGCAGCCCCGGATTGTCGGGAATCAGCGGCACTCCGCGCACTTCGGCATATCCGCCGATTTCTGCCTGCATCACCGTGGCGGCTGAAGCGAACGGTGAGCCGAGTGACTTTGGAATGGACAAATACTGAAAGCCCAAAACCGGAGAAATACCGTATTCGTTTTTTCGGGGAACCCAGTCAGGAAACACGGCCGACTTTGATTTGGAGACAGGCTTTTTTTCCTTCTCCTTAACTTCGGGTTCGGCAGACTCCTGCTGCTCGTCCTGAGCCCGCGCAAAACTGCAGGGAATCAGACCGGCAGCGCCGGTGACAAGGATCAAAAAAGTATGAACGGACCGGCTGACAGGCACGCTGACCTCCAAAACAAAGATGGCAACCATTGAAGAACTTTTGTTCTTAAATGATTGCCACCATTCGCCCGAAGGTTCAACGCCGGTTCTCAGATTCCAACACAGCGGGTCACATATTTTGAATCAAGGACACCTCTGGACACTTTGTAGAAACCGGTTCCGTCAACTTTCCCGAAGACTGTGACAGGCCATCCCATGCGATAGAAGGCAGACACTTTTGGTGCAACTCCCGCCTCAGGGACGCTCATATATACGGGTGCAATACCGGAGTCCGAATCAACCAGATGAATAAGGCAACTCAGTCTTCCGGAACCCTCGGACGACTCGGTGTTGCTGCGCGGCTCCTGCTGCGGGTTTTCGGCCGGTGCCGGTGCTGCGGTTGCTGCTGGTGCAGGCGTCGGAGGAACAACATTGTCCGTCGGATTTGGCGCTGTGACCGCCGCCGGTGCGGTCGGCGTGCCCACCGTCGAGCCGACTGCAGGATCTGCAGACCAGTTGCCGACGACAACCCGCATGTTCAGATACGAAGTTCCCTTTGTCAGAGTCCAGCGGTCAGATGCGCTGCGACTTTCCATACTCCTGACCTGATCGGCAAATGAGCTCAGGTCGCTGAACGTACCCAGCACGCTGTGAAACACGCTGTGAATTTTTGCGTTCGGGTTGCGCACACATCCGCCCGACACCCGACGGTCGTTCGGGTTGGCAAACTCAAGAATCTCTTCGGCCGAGTTGCCGTGCATGCCGTACGCACCGTTAAACCACAACACATATTTGCCCAGCGGGTTTCTCGAACCGCATGCGCCGTAGATTTGCGGATTGCGGGCAAAAACCTGCTGACGCTCCTGTTCGCTTGTTACTTTACGGCCTGTGGCAGGATTGACCGGTTCTCTCGGATACCACTGCGGACACATCTGAATGTCTTCGACGTTAAAGACACCGGTCGGCGTATAATGAGGAACTCCGTCGTGCCATTGGCCCGAAACGTCGGCCGTTGCAATGTTCCACTGATCAACGGCGGCACCGTCCTTGTACATGGTTGCGCGGTTGGTTTTGAGGTTCAGCCGGAAAGCAATTTTTGAACGCAGTGCAGATTCAATTTCAGATGTCGAGCTGCCGCTCACCGCAAACATAACGTCGGAATCAAATTCGCTGCTCTTGCTGCAGGCTGTCAGACTCAATCCTGCAACTCCGCCCAACAGGGCGAGGCCCGAAATCAGGGGTCTTTTGAGTTGATGAATTTTCATGACAGTCTCCTTCGCTGCAGTTGCCGGTTCACTCACGCACTCTGCCCTGTTTGCAGCAAAAGGCGTTCCAACTTCACGAAGCATCAAAGGTCTGAAACTGCAGGAAAATTCCTCCTGCATGAAGTGACAAAAAATTAGACAGGGGGAATCAACTGTAAAAAAAATGAAAGAGGAGCACTTATTTTGAACCTGCAGGCCTGCAGTTTTGAGAACCGCCGGACCCCGCCGACATCGGTTCGTCGGGGGTGTTGGGTTCGGGCAATTCAGCGAGAACAACGCCGTTCCAAGGATTTTTGTTGTGGGTCGAAATCACAAACGACGGCAGGCCCATAAATGACAACATGGCACCGCTGTCGCCGCCGTCACCACCGACCGAGAACGAATCGTTCTTTGCTCCGGCAAATTTGAAAACAACGCGGCTGCTGATGTAGTCGACCAGTTTTGTGTCGTTGATCTCAGGATTGTTCAATAGCTCGGCGTCCGTCGGCGGAACAAGTGCAGCATCATTGACATGCACACCGAAAATAGTTTTTTCGGGTCTCAGCGTTTGACCCACTTTGGTTCCCTTGCCCATTTCGTGCGCCGAAAAATCGAAGCACTTGCTTTGTTTGTAATCATCGCGGTTTTTCATCCCAATCGGGATCACAACCAGTTGTTCTGTGGCACTGAGATTGACGGGAATTATTTTTTCAAACGACGTGCGGTCATTGTTCGCATTCCGAATGTTGCCATAGACAGGAAACCAAGAGGCGCCTGTTTGGCGCAAATTCACCGGCAAAACACTCAAACCCGCAGCCGCGCCGTTGCATGAGCTCTCGAGTGCGTCCTGCAACACGCGGGCAGCCGTGCCTATGACAGGATTTCCATTGGCGGGATTTTTGTGAAGGAGCATGACGTCAATCCAAAACTTGATGTGCAAACCAAGAACTTTGAGATTGGCCTGAAAGGGTGAGTCGGAGACACTCACTTTTAAGGGATGATTCTTCTCGAGCAGCGAATTGTTTGCCAGTACGCCAATCATGATATTGACCCGCTCGGCAATAAAATCAAAAAAATCGGGAGCAGGACGGCCTAAAACGAGATCTTCCATGGCTTTTGTGTCCGGCGGCATAAACTGTCGGGCGTTGCACTTAAATGCACCGTTCACTAACCCGTTTACAAAACTCTGACCCAAGCCGCCGATTCCGGCCGTAATATTTCCTTCCGCACTGCAGGCAAATTTTTTGGCCGACTGCTCCAGAAGAGACAACAGCTGTTCGTTGCCGACTTCCACATCGGGCATGGAAAACAGATTGCCAAAAGGCGACAGCCGGTTTTCAATTTGCTTCGGTTCCTGAAAGCCCAAAAGACCAAGTTCATGTTTGAAGGCTCGCACCCGCCGCGTGTGCTGCAGGCCGTCGAAAACCGACAAAAAGAATTTATTGACCGTGATGTGCTTCCTGATGAATTCCGGAAACTTTGAAGCGAAGGCATCGTCAATCGGATTTTTCTCGTTAGCTTTTGCTTTTTTTTCCAAATAAGTCAGCGCTTTTTCGCGCAAACCGGAGAATTGCGGGTTTTTGATTGTGCTATTTTGCACGGCCGGCGGTTCAAGCAGAAGTGTGCCTTTGAATGTTGCGACGTCCGTCATCGAAAAGCAGTCGACCTCCTTGAGAAATTCACCGTTTTCAAATTTCGGGAATGAACTCAGGCCTTCATGCCTCAGGCAGTAATTGCCATAGGTCATTTTGTACATATCCGAACTGCGCCCGTCACTCGATCGCAAAACAAGAAGTTTGTCGGCAAGCAGCGGATCGCCGGCTTCACCGCCGCCGCCTTTCACATCCAAAACTTTTTTGTGCCACACGCTTCCGTCGACAGCGTTCATCTGCAGCGGAACATAAACACCGTTCTTTTCGTGCGGTAAATAAAGCCGAAGTGTAACGCTCGTCGAGTAGGCCGGCTGATAACAATGTTCGGCGCTCCAGACCCGCACTCTGTACCGCCCGTTCCTGACCGGAAGATCTTCAGGATCAATCACAAAACTCGCTGTGCATCTTTTGTGTGCCTCTGTCGGCGTTTTAAAGGCAGAGACAAACACATCCTTGTCAGATGGTGTGTTGTTAAAACGCTCCTGAAACTCACGGCTCAGGCACCTGCTGATCCAAAGATCAGTCTGTTTGTGCAGATTCTGCTGTTTTACACAGTACGGAATATTCAGCACTTCAACGTATCCGTCCGGATTTCCCTTCACTCCGAACTGTTTGACGGGAATGCCCCAGAAGCCGACATCCAGCCATCCGCCGACGTCGAGATCACCGACGAGGGACGTCGGGATTTTGCTGTTATCAGGGCTCTGTCCCTGAACCGGAGCCGTCAGCGACAACCCGTCGCTTTCGAGCTGTATACCCGAGGACTTGCCGCAGGGCCTGCCATTGGCATCCAAGCCCCCCTTTGCTCCATACGGAACCACAGCTGAAGGTGCATTGGTACAACCGGCCAGCACAACAGCGAGCAAAACACCCGAAAATCCGTACGATTTTTTAACTCTCACAGGCGGCATGGACCACTCCCCGACAGCATCCACAGCGTATCGGCAAAATGAATTGTGTCCGTAAACTGAACCCGATATTTTAATTTAAGATTAACAATTACGGCAGCTTAGTGAGAGCTTGAATTTCACATTGAAGCGCAGGCCGGATTAGCGCCGCAGGGCAACCTGTACACGAAAATCCAGAGTCAATTGCCCCCGTGCAGGCACGGTCATTTGCCATTCGGCCGTGTCCTGACTCAATTTCCTGTGCTTCCGGTTTTCCGCAACGATCTTCCATTCACCGCCCAAGACTTCGCGGTAGTTCAAATTTTGCGCGGTCGCTTTCGCGTTTTTAAAGGTGATCCGGAATCCGGACTCGGTTTGCCGGATAGTTTTTTTCATCCAGCCGACCGACGGCAAATTTTTAAAAGACGTCATTTTGCGGCGTGCACTGACATCAAACGATCGGCCGAGTCTGATCCGCACGCGTTCTCCCTCCGGAGTGTGCTTCACTTTGTCTTCACCGATGAACTGCGAAACCCCGCTTTTGTCTTTTTTGTAGACCCGCACAATTCCCTCGGGCAACGGCAAGCCGATTTTTGAATCTTTGTCGTTTTCAAAAACTAAAAACACACCGCCGGCGACCGGAACTCCCAGCTCCGGCGCATCGGGTCCGGATTCTCCGTCCTCATCACTTGCTTCCGAGAAATCCTGCTCTGCGGAAAAATAATTGTGTCCCGACGAGGTAAAGACAATTTCCTTGCGCGATTCAACTTCAGGCGACTGCAGAAGAGTAATTTGTTTGGTCTGGTTGGAAAGAACATTTGTCCGGCGCGGAATTGAATACATGTGATATTCGAAAAATGAATCCGCTGCAGCGGCAGCAGGAGTCTCGGACGCTGAATAAGAATCCATGGCCATGGCCTGTGTATAAACCTTCGCACTCCGGTTGCGGGCAAATTTATCGCCGACAACACGAACGTCTCCGGCAATCAGCTGCAACTGCGCGTTGCGGAAACTGGTTCCGCTCTGGTTGTTCAGGGTGACGAGTCCGGTCAGGTGAGTGCTGTTTTCTTCGGCGTTCAATTCTGCAATGTAATCGGCACGCCAAGTCACCCCGTCACTCAGGTAATCGAGTTCGACTTCCTGTTCACCGCGCTTTTTGCTGTCGATCACAAGACTGAGCGTGGGCTCGGAGCGCAATCCCGCGGGCAGTTCCGGAAACGCAAACCGTCCCGAAAGTCCGGTTTCGATGCGGTCTTTGGTTTTGAGAACGACCCCGTCTTTGACGGCAAGAACTTCGGCAGTTTCAAACGATTCAGTTCCGTTGGTCGGATGCGTTTTGATCAGAGTGATTTTTTTTCCGAGGAATTTTTCAAGAATATTTTGCGGTGAAATCAGGTCCGATTCCAGATTCTGCTCAAGCACAACCACATCACCCGCAGCCTCCGGAACGCGAAAACGGGCTGTCTCCGCCCGCATTTTGCCGCTCACATCCTGAATTTCCAGAGCAGACTTGCCCTTTTCAAAACTGATTTTGCGGCGATCGCGGATCATCGCTCTGCCGTTGGAATAAACTGTCAGGGCAAGATCGGTCTGTTCGGAACTTTCACTGCGAATCACCCGCAAGCCCTGCGCAGATTCGGCTGCAGGCACGGCAAAAAGCGTGGACATCGAAACACAAACGGCAAGACGGCGCATTGCAGACTTCCTTATCGGCAAAGTTCAAAAACAAAAGTTTTGCGTCCGCCGGATTGGCCTGCAAGGCAATGAGCAGCTTGTTGCCGGCGTCAGCCGATGATCTCCAGACGACTCTTGACCAGCAAATAGGGATATTCGGAAAAATAACCCTTCACTTTGCCAAGAATCTGATCGGCATCGGACCGCTGAAGCTTACCTTCCTGAACGCGCTTGTTCAATTGCGAGGAATATCCCGTGAGAATGCCTTCGTCGGTGTAGTTCATGACCCGCAGCAGTTCGCCGACGTCTTCACCGCGCACCTTTTCGACACCTTCAAGCTGTCCGTCGGCACTGACCTGAATAATCAGTTCGTTCACCGCCCCGAAAAGGTTGTGATTGTTGCCGAGTGCTTCCTGATACGCGCCCACCAAAAAGAAACCGATGTAATAAGGCGTGTCGGAATGGGGAACGTGCAATTCAAGAGACGGCTTGACGTCGCGCTTGTCGACAAACTTGTCCAGACAGCCGTCGGAATCGCAGGTGATGTCCATAATCACACCGGTTTTGCTTGTCCGTTCGTTCAAACGGGTCAGCGGCATGACCGGAAACAGCTGTTCAATACTCCACGAATCGGGAATGGACTGGAATATGGAAAAATTTGCGAGATATTTGCTGGTGCGGCTCTTGGCGAGTTCCTCGAACTCTTCGAGCTGCACTCCCGAAAGAGCATGATAGTGCAGCGCCTTGTTGGCAATCTCGTTGACGATGACTTCAGCTTTTGCGCGCTCTTCCAGACTCAGATAGCCCAAGCCGAACAACGTGAAAAGTTCGTCACGGTATTCGATTGAGTCATGATAAAACTCGACATAGTTCTTGCTGCTCATCTGCAGATACACATTCATCAGGTCGCGCAGCAGCTTGTGATCCGCGCTTTCGATTGCAGCTTCCTGAATATCACCGCCCATTTTTTCGACTTCGCGCACGTCCGTGACAAGTACGGCATGATACGCGGCAACCGCACGCCCGCTTTCGCTGACAATGGTGGGCGGAGGGCAGTTTTCCGACTGACAGACTTCCTGAACCAGATAAACAACGTCGTTGGCAAACTCCTGCAGTGTGTAGTTTGCGCTTGCATAAAAACTTGTTTTTGAACCGTCGTAATCGACACCGATGCCGCCGCCGATATTCAGATAGCGCAGGTTGAAGCCGTTTTTGTAGATCTTGGAAAACACGCGGCTGGCTTCCTTCATCGCGTTCTTGACCCGTTTGATTTCGGTGATCTGCGAACCGATGTGGTAGTGGACCATAGCCAGCGAACCCTTGAGGCCGGCTTCTTCGATCAGCCACAAGGCTTCCATCATTTCAACCGAACTGAGGCCGAACTTGCTTTCGGTGCCGGATGACTTTTCCCAAAGTCCCGAACCCTTGGAATAAAGTTTGGCGCGCAGTCCGACGTCCACGCAAAAACCGGCTTGCTTTGCGTATTCGATAATAAATTTAAGTTCGTCGGTTCCTTCGATGACAAGGATAATGTTCTTACCCATGCGTTTGGCTTCAAAGGCGAGCTCGATGTAATGCGAGTCCTTGAATCCGTTGCAGACGACCAACGCATCGGGATGAAGCTCGTAACTGAGTGCCGCAAAAAGTTCGGCCTTGGTGCCGACTTCAAGTCCGTAGGCATGCTTCCGGCCGCTTGCAACAAGGGCGTCGATAAATTCTTTGCGCTGGTTCACCTTGAACGGAAACACGCAACGCAAGTCACCCGCGTATTTGAATTCTTCCATCGCATTGCGGAAAGCTTTGTGGAGACGCGTCAATTGCGTATCAAGAATTTGCGGAAAACGGAGGATCAGCGGAGTCTGAATTTTTTGGGCGGACCCGTATTCGAGAATTTTGTCGAGGTCCAAAGCAACTTCTTCGTTTCCGAACGGGTGAACCTGAACCGTTCCGCGGCTTGAAACTCCGAAATAACCCGCGCCCCAACCCTCGATGCCGTATTTTTGAAAGGCGTCCTGAATATTTTGAGTGGCCATTTTTGTCTCTCCGAAAATCACGCCGACAGTATGGTTCGGTTGAAGCCGCGTCTTATCCCAAGCACCCGCGCTGTCAAGGAAATTCGCCGTCAACCCTCGGCCGGCAGGGGCAATTTTGAAGCTTCCGGAGTGCCTCCTGTCAGCTAACCTCCAAACAGGGGGGACAGACTCATGCCAATCCTCAGAAACGACCGCTACGACGAGTTCGAAAATCCGGCAGCCCGAGATTCCTTTCGCGGTGTCCCATATAAGCGATTTCCTTGGCTTCTGCAGGATGTCCGACTGACTGTCGGACCCGAGCGGCTGGTCTGGCAGGTGCAGGTTCACTGCCTGAAAGCCTCGCCGAGCGGATTCGGGAAAAAAATGCTCCTCGAACTCAGGGTTTCGGCTCAGCTCAGCGCCGAATCAGTGAAAAAGACAGCCTTTCCCGATTCTGCAAGCCCGCGCATTGCCGCTCTGTTCGGTCAGGCAGACCTGAGTGTCGAGGAAACCCTCGAACGCACGAGCGAGGGGCTGCTCGACGAGCTCGACACTCTTTCGGGTTCGATGATCAAACTGATCAAAGCACATCTCGAAACTCATTGCACAGCCCAAAAGATCCGGTCACGCCTTCAGGCACACCTGCGACAAACCTCTCCGGGGGGCTTCGGAACACTTGCGGGCAGAGTCGGGTAAAGCAAGGCTTACGGACTGCGGACACAGTGCCGCGGAAGCGAAGTGCTCAGGCACCTTTGCGGCTTGTGTCCTGCGGGGCGGAATCGTCGGTTTTCTGCTTGTCTTCCGAGAGAGTCTGCGCAAGAGATTTTGATCCGTCGAGTTGAATCACTCTGCCGCCCTGTCCTGTTTTATACGTCAGCGTGTGTTCGGGCGGAGGCGCATTCTGGAATTTTTTCACACTGTCGACGACCATTCCGACAAAAGGTTTGAAGATCACCGGATCGTAGTCATCACTGCTCTCGATCATGATTTTAAGCGCCTGTCCGGGCTCGAACGCTTCTTTGTAAACGCGCTTCATAAGCAATGCACTGTAAACGTCGGCAATCATGCAAATGCGGCTGTAAAGATGAATCCCTTTTTCGGCATCTGATTCCAAACGTCCCGCACGCCCTTCGGGATACCCGCGCCCGTTGAATTTTTCGTGATGCTCGTAAGCGACTCTGATTGCCATTTCATCTATCGATGCACCTGACTGCTTTGACTTGGTCAGTTCGTCGCGGCCGAACAGAGTGTGTTTCTTGATTTGATCAAATTCTTCGGGAGTAAGTTTGGCCGGCTTATTGAGAATTTCAGAAGGAACGCAGGTCTTGCCCGCATCGTGAAAAAGTCCGCACTCTGCAACGCACATTTGCTCTTTCTCGGTCAGCGGCCGATCGACCATTTCCTGAGAAATTATTGCACACAGCATGGCCACCGAGGCGCTGTGGTCGTATAAGGTCGGATCGCAGGAAATCATCTTGCTCAGTGTGTACAGCGAGGCCTGCGAATCGATCACCGAAGACACCAGCAGCGAGGCGCTTGCCCGCACGCGGCTGACGACCTCTTCGTCGATTCCGCCTTTGACCACCATCTGGCTCGAAGCACTCAGGTTGTCATAAAGATCCAGCGTCTTTTTATCGAGGTGCGGTGCCTGCGACATGAGTCGGGCGAGTTTCTTGCTGCGCACCTGCTGAATCACGAAATCAAACTTGGGTCTGTCCTGTTTCCACAGACAGACCCGAAAAGCTCCCTTCGGCTTCAGACATGCAGCCCAAATTTCATCGAGCAGCTCTTTGGAAAATTCCTTGGGCTTGATGAATTCAACCAGCCAATTCTCGACGACCACAAAAATTGAAAACTCAACTTTCTGAACATCATAGAGAAAATGAAAATGCTCCAAACTTAAAGGAGACAACCGCTGCGTCAGGCCGTCGTTGAGCGGTACGACCACACAGCGTTTTCGGGTCTCTTCACGGATTGGCGGTTGTCTTTCGGACATGGTCCCGAAATTCTCCTCTTTTTCCTTGCCAAAGGAATCGGACAGAGACCCGCCAACCTGAGAGTCAAATTCATAATAACTCAATTATATTAGATTATTTTTACATCCAACTTAACAGAACCCGCCGAATGGGTCACGAGCAGCCGCTCACCGTTCACCCTGCCGGTGTCTTTATTTCGACCGACTCTGACGATATCCTGAGCAATCCGGTTTTCGATTTCCTGCTCAATGAGCCGGCGCAGGGGACGGGCACCGTAAAGGGGGTCAAAGCCGTTTTCGGCAAGCCATGTGCAGGCCTCGGGAGAAACCTCAAGTTTGAGACCTTGCCGCCCCAGACGTTCGGCAAGATCTGCGACATGCAGATTGAGGATCCGGCCTGTGGAATCTTTGTCCAGTTTCCGGAAAACAATCGTCTCATCAAGCCTGTTGAGAAATTCCGGCTTGAAATTTTTGCGCAGCTCATCTCTGACAAGTTTGGCGACCTCGTCGTCGCTCAGATTTTTTTCATCAGAACTCAGTCCCACAGCTCTTTTGTTGGCAACAATGTGTTCGCTGCCGATGTTGCTCGTAAAGACAATGAGAGTGTTTTCGAAGTTGACTATTTGACCTTCGGCATCGGTCAGCCGGCCGTCATCAAGCAACTGAAGAAAGAGATTGAACGTATCCGGATGAGCCTTCTCGATTTCGTCAAAAAGCAGAACGCTGTAGGGTTGCCGTTTGATTTTTTCGGTCAGCTGGCCGCCGTCGCCGTAACCGACATATCCGGGGGGCGAGCCGATCAGCTTGGCCGTTTCGTGTCTCTCCATAAATTCGCTCATATCGAAGCGGATGAGTCTGCCTTCATCGTTCAAAACATATTCGGCGAGAGCCTTGGCCAGCTCGGTTTTACCGACTCCCGTAGGGCCCAAAAACAAAAAAGAACCTATCGGAGCTCTGCGCTCGCGCAGTCCGACACGGTTTCTGCGCAGGGCATTCGCGACTGCCTCAACTGCATGCTTTTGCCCGATCACGCGTTTGCCGAGCTCGTCCTCGATATTTGCCAGCTTGGACATGTCTTCTGCCTGCAGGCGTCCCACAGGTATGCCGGTGGACCTTGAGATCAGTTCAGCAATATCGTCGGCCGTAACAATTTTGTCTTCCGGCTTGATGGTTGCATCCCAGTGACGGCGAAGTTCGCTGATTTTATTTTCAAGTTTCACAATTTCCATCTGAATTTCTGCAACCTTCGGGAAATCCTGCCGGTTGAAGACTTCGGTCCGTTCTTCCTGTCTTTGGGCTTTTTCCTGCTCAAGCTTTTGTATTTCGGGAGGCAGACTGACGACGGCTATTCTCTTGAGAGCTCCGGCTTCGTCGATCAGGTCGATGGCTTTGTCGGGAAGGCATCTGCCGGACACATATTTGTGAGAGAGTTCAACGGCAGCAGACAACGACTCTTTTGAATATTTAATGTGATGATGCTTTTCATACTTTGCAGCAACCGATTCAAGCATTATTTTAGCTGCGGCAAGTTCCGGTTCCTCGACTTTGACCTGCTGAAAACGGCGCTCAAGAGCAGGATCGGACTCAATATACTTTTTATATTCTCTGAACGTTGTTGCACCGACGCACTGCAGTTGCCCGCCGGCGAGCGACGTTTTCAAAATATTTCCGGCATCCAGCGCACCTGAACTGCGGCCTGCGCCGACCACAGTGTGCAACTCGTCGATGAAGAGAATGACTTCGCCTTCAAGTGAAATAATTTCTTCCTTGATTTGCTTGAGCCTCTCCTCAAACTCTCCGTGCATTTTCGTGCCGGCAACCAGTTCGCCCATCTCAAGTGACAGAACCCGTTTCCCGACGAGATGCTCCGGAACGTCCTGAGCAACAATACGCTGCACGAGTCCCTCGACAATTACGGTTTTGCCGACTCCCGGCTCTCCGATCAGAACAGGATTATTTTTTTTGCGGCGCGAAAGGATTTGGATGACTCTGTCAATTTCGGCCTCGCGGGCGGCAACCGGATCAAGTTCTCCGCGCCGTGCCATGGCCGTAAGGTCTTTTGTAAACTGAGCCAAAACACTTTGACGGGACTCATCGTCACGGCTCGTAACAGTATGATTGCCGCGCACACCGGTCAGTGCACGGCGGGAGTCTTCGTAGTTGAATCCGACCTGCTGAAGCAGCTCGCGCGTCGAGGCAAGACGCGAGTCGAAAAAAGCAAGAAACAACGCTCCTGTCGAAATGAACGCATCGGTAAAATTCTTGCGCTCGGCATCGGCGCGTTCGAAAAGATGGTTGACGTCCTGTGTACCGTAAAGATTAAGACCGTCGTTTTTGTTTTGAGGCCCCTGCTCCGGCCGCCGTTGCAGACGGTTGATACGCTCGTACAGGCCGTTCACCAGACCGGTTTTCACTTTCACATCGTCGAGCCCGAGTTCCTGAGCAACCTTCATCACCACCGAATCTTTTTGTTCGACAAGAGCAAACAAAATAAATTCGGGTGTCAGCAGACGGGTCTGCGCATTAACGGCTTCCGTTATGGCAGCCTGAAAGACTTCGTTGACCTTGTGCGTTGAACTCTTGAGAAATTGCTGCGCCATAAGACCACCTCCGAAGAAAGGAGCAGGGTCAATGTGAGACGGCCTGAAGGCTTGTCAAGGGGAGGTCACCTGATCTGTTTGGGGAGCTTCGGAACGGACACGTTTCCTGAGGGCGATTTCATGAAGAATGCTGTCGACGATCATCAGTCCTATGCCGACATTTATGGCGACGTCCGCCCAATTAAAAACCGGAAAGGAGTATTCCCAGCCAAAAATTTTCCAATGAAAATGCAACCAGTCAATCACGTATTTAAGGAGAACGCGGTCGATGAAGTTGCCCGCTGCTCCCGCCAATACAAAGACCAGAGCCGTCCGCTGGAGCCGCTGACCGGGATGGGCACTGCGGAACAGATAAATAATCATGCCTGAAACAAGAACAGTGATAGCGTAAAAAAGCCACAACCTGACTTTCTCGGGGGCGTTGGCAAACGAGCCCCACGCTGCCCCCGGATTACGAACGTAAGTGAGATGAAAATCCAGCCAGTTGTTGGTCACTTTGCTGCGCTCAATGCCTTTGTCATTGGCATATGATGGCGAAATCCCCAAGGTCATCACACGGTGATGGTCGCCGCGGTAGCTGCGCAGGTCGGTTTCATGCGACCACGTCATATATTGTTGCTGAGCGTGAAATTTGGTGGTTTGATCCAAACCGACCGTCGCCAGAAACAGCAGGATGTAGCCAATCAACATCAGTCGGCCGGTGGAGGCTTGAGGTGCCATGTCTGCCATTCAATTTCCCTTACATGCTGAAAGGCTTCGAACGTGAACTATGAAAGCATGAACACCCCCGAAATGGCAAACCCGACTCTCGACATTGCCCTGTCATCCGCCGGTCTTGCCGCGCTTTTGGATCAGTGTCAGCGCGTTATTGCAGCAAAGCCGGACATCGCCCGCTGGCTGAGACATATCCCTGTGGCCTCGGGTTTGTCTTTGCCATTTTTACCCATCCGCTGTTTCAGGCTTTTCAATGTTTCCGTATTTTCGGACGATGAACTGCGAACGACGGAAAAACAGGTGTTCCTGTCGAGCGGAAGCACAAATGAAACCCGTGCCAAGCACATTCTGGGTGCATCCGGCTGGGCCTCGTACGCCCGCTCTTCAGTGGATGGATATCTGGATGCTGCCCGTCGTTTGGGCATACCTGAGTCAACGCCGATTGTGAGTCTGGTTCCAAACCGCAGCCGCTGGCCCGACAGTTCACTGGCCGCGATGGTGAGTTTTTGGCAGGACCACGGGCTCGAAGTGCACTACGCCGACGTTGAAAGCGATCCTTCTGCTCCGGCGAAGCTTTTTGAAAACAGCGGTCCGCTCGCCGGTAGGAATTCGTGCGTCATATTCGGAACAACTCTTCATCATCTGACCGTGGCGCAATGGCATGATTCACAAAATGCCGGCAAAGGATTTATTCCCGCCGGAGATGTCTGGTTTTTTGACACGGGCGGGACGAAGGGACGAACTGTCAGCACCTCACAGGGGGCCATTCATTCCGCAATGAAGAGCTGGCTCACCGAACCGCGTTTTGTCTCGTATCTTTCCGAGTACGGGATGTGCGAACTCAGTTCGCAGGCTTATTCGCTGCAGAGTGTTCACGACGGTTCGTTCCGATGTGCCCCAAGCCTGCGCGTACTTACAGCCCGTTCTGACCTCCAATCCGTCGCGAATCCGCAGGAAAAAGGCTTTTTGGCTTTCATTGATGCAGCAAACACTGATTCGTGGCCGTTTATTCTGACAGAAGACATCGGCGAACAGACCGACGGCACAGCCATGAATTTTAAGCTCCACGGACGCGCTCCGGATGCCACTGTCAAAGGCTGCAGTCTGAACGTCCGCAGCAATTTCCGCTTTGATTTGTCGGATAATTCAAGGGCAGTCCGCGGGCCTCGTTCCGACTCTGCCGCAAGTGTGAAAACAAGTGACGGAGCGAAAAACAAACCAAAAAAACGAGGTCTTTTCGGGCCGGAATTATTGCTCGAAAAACTTGCTCATGGTGAGCATTGGGACGGTCCGGCGCGCGAAGATCTCGCGGCATCACTCAGCGGCTGGAACAATCCCGCGGCTGAAAAAGAAATTTTGGATGACCAAAAACTCCTCGGCAAGACCATCGCCGTTATAGCTTCGGCAAATGTACCTGTCACGTGGCTTTTTCCGGCAGCTGTCGCTTGGATGTCCGGCGCCGCTGCAATGCATCTTTATTTGCCGTCTGTCCGACAGGAAGACCCGCTGAGCTCGCTCATCCGGAGTCAGATTGCTTCTCTTGCGGACGCATTCAACCGGTGCACGGATCTGAATTTCATCAATATTCACGACAACCGGATGCCGTCCGTTTGCGATTCGGATCTGCTGCTCGTTTTCGGCAATGATACAACCGTCCGGACCATCGGAGAACTTGCATCAAAAACAAAGGGTGCGGCCAAAGTCACAGGACTCGGACATTTTCAGAACACGATCCGGATTGCTGCAGACACCGATGCCGCCGATTTGGCCCAAACTGCATGCCGGTGGTTCGGAAGGGGGTGCCTTACACCGCTGATCGCCGTTGTCCCCGAAACTTGGACTGCAGCACAAAGAGTGGATTTCGCCGAAAAATGGGTGAAGCAAGCGGCCTCATTAATGGCTGACAAATTGAAGCCTGCAGCAAATCCCTACCAAGGATTTTCACACCGGCACAATCTTGCGGAATTTGAATCAGTCTGCGCAGCTGCCGGATGGACAAACGTGAGCGTTCGCAGTGACACGGAAGCAGGTGTAGTCTGCGTCAACCTTCACGGAATTCCCGCGTCCGAACTTGAGAACAGCGAATTGTCGCGAAAACTTCCTGAATGGGGAGGATGCGGCTGGCTTACGATAACGTCGGAATCCGATATCTGCAGTTCATGGGCAACGCTGCCCTGTGAAAATCCGACTCCCGCACTGTGGGATCCGCATCAGGGAAAACTCTGGACAGAATGGCTTTCATATCCCTAAAAGCCGCCTGATGCTGAACGGCGGTTCAGCAAGTCTGAACTCCTCTTTCTTGCGCATTTCGCCGCAGACTCTTCTCCAAATCCGCCAGCGTAAATGTTTTCCGTTCAGCAGTGATTCGATTTTCAGGCTCAGCGCCTCATTGCCCTGTCCCGAGTCACGGACGCTCGCCGCCGCAAACGGCGTCGCTTTTTGTCCTGCCGCAAAATCAAGATCAACGATGTTGTGAGTGAGCGCAAAAATCATCAGGAACTTCCACACGGAACAGAGCCCGTCGATCGGCATGCGTTCACTTTTGATTGAATCAAGAAGGAGCAGCTGCTCGCGGACGCACAGGGAAATGACCATTCTGAGAGAGTCTGCTCCTGAACCGACAGTCAACTCGAGAGTTTCAAAGTCTTTACGGGAGGACTGCAATTGTTCGGGACCGGCGTGATTTTCGGTCTGGCCCGCCGCGTAAGACAGGGCCGACAAAAGCACTCGGTTTTTCGAATCGCTGCCGGTCATATGATAAAGATTGAATCCGGCCGAGCGAATGTCGGGCAAATCGAGCCAAAGATTGCAATAAAACAACCAGTCTTCCAGAGCGGAGCGTTTTTCTTCCTGACCTCCGTCGATAAATTCACAGCCGACAATGTAACGTGCCGAATGTTCTTCTCTGCGGACGTAAGCGAGGCGGCAAAAGACTCTGCACGTGCCGAATGCGGGAAGCATAATTTCGAACCAGTGACGCTGCTTCTCCAAAAACGGCAACGGATGTCTGTCGATCATCAGCCGCATGCCGCCGAAGGAAACATCCGTCATTTTGGCAAAAATCGGTTCTCCGAATAAAAGTTCGTCGGATATGCAGACAAGCGGAGCGAGACTTTCGTTCATCTGAATGCGGGCTGAACGCCTCTTGATGTGAGCCGGTCTGACAACTTCGGCAGAACGGCTGAGGACAACGCCCAGCCTGACAAAATCGCCTTCCGGTATGCGCTCGATGCGGGTGTTGGCAATCGCTCCGCGTGCTTTGAAGCGGGAACCGGCAAAGTTGCAATCCAGTTCGACAAGCTCTCCGATGGACAGCAGCGGCAGACTAGGACTCAGAGGAATGCGCACGCCCAGACCAAAAGGACTGTAATCGACACAGACACCCTTGAGCTCGAAATGCCCGAAAATCAAGGTAACGGAGTGCTGTTCCGATGAACCCACCCTGTGACGGGCATCCCGCCTTTGATCGGAAGGCGATGCAAAATCTGCCTGTCGATCGAGCGATGATTCTCCCTCCATAGCGCCTCCCACCTTTCCGTTATTTCGAGTAAAACATTTCTTAAGCCAAATCACACTGACAAGGAGTATGACGCATGAAAACTCTGACCGCCTGTTTGGTCCTCGCATCGTTGACAGGATGTGCCACCAAGAAATTCGGTGACCAAAAACTTCAGACACAGCTTGAAACGTCGGACAACAAGAAATCCGACAAACTGGGATTCGACAAAGACAGAAATCTGCTGATTCAGGACAAGAGCAGCGCCAGTGACGAACTCATCACCCAGCAGCATGTCAACGAGGAACTGCGCTCCAAGCTCCAGCTTGAGTTTCAGGTTCTGAAACGCTGCCGTATCGAGATTGCAGACGTCCGGCTTGGCGGAAACGGCGAAGTTGCGGCGCTCCCCGAAATTGACGGCATCAAAAATGACCCGAATTACAAAGAATCTGTCGGCATCGACGAAGGCGGCGATCTTGTCTTCCTCCGGCAGGAGAACTTTGAAGATCGCTTCAAAGCTGAAAAACAATTTGAAAAATCAGTACGCAGACTCAGCAAAGTGGTCGCAGCCAACCGTGAACAGTGTGAGATGAGAATGCGCAAAGCCCGCGTCGAACACGGTCTTCCCGCGGAACGCACGCCGGCTCTGACCCGCTATGAAGGGGGTCAGGTCATTATCGTCCGACCTGCCGAACGCAATCTGGATGATGCCTTCCAGTTTGCAAATGATGCAAAGCAGAAGTAATGCTTGTTCCCTATGACGGGAACTTTCAGGGAAGAGCTTGCACCAAGGCATAAACGCCTCATCCACAGCTGGATCGCTCCGCTGATTCGAATCGGCCGCGAGCGTCCGCTGACGTTGGACGATCTGCATCCCGTGCCGCCCCCCGACGATTCTCCCGAGGTCAGTTCGGCTGCTTTCAGACGTGCTTTTTCGGGAAGCTTGGTGCGGGCGCTGTTCGCAACGTTCAGAAAAAAATTCCTTCAGATCTTCGCGCTTCTGTTTTTCATTACATTGCTCGGATTACTGCGCCCCCTGCTTTTGCGCGAGTTCATCGGGCGATTCTCCCGCCGTAACGGAACTCCTTATGATGATCTCTTTACTTTTGTGCCCGATTCCTTGTCTCTTGCTGTCTTCGGGATAGGCAGTTTTATTTTGCTCGCACTGGTGAGAACCCATTTTCTGCGAATCTCATTCAAAATGACATGGGCCATGCCGGGACTGCTCAGGCACGAGGTCTATCAAAAATTGCTTTTATTGCCGCCGCTCAGACGCGCGAAACTGACCACCGGAGAATTCGTCAACATCGCAACCCGCGACTGTGATTCAACGAGCATGCTCGCTTTTCTGCTCGAACCGCTCCTGTATCCGCTGACGATACTCGCGTATTGCGGAATGCTTGTTTACTTTCTCGGACCATGGGCATTGCTGGCTGTTGCAGCTCTCGCAGCCATCATACCCGTCGGCAGACGTCTCGAATCAAAGATGAGCCGTCTGGCCGCAGCGATTCGCGAACAGGCGCGGCTCAGGGTCAGCATTCTGAGCGAAATGCTGACCGGCATCAGAGTCATCAAATTCCACGCATGGGAAGAAAAATTTCAGGAACGCGTCATGCTCATCCGTGAAAAAGAGGTTGAACTGATGCGCCGGCGTGCACGCGTTGCCGCAGGTCACAGTGCGCTGACTTCGCTGCTGCCGATTCTCACCGGTGCGGTGATTGTCTCGGTCGTGGCTTGGGTTTCAGGCGTTCCTTCGACGGCCGATGTATTCGCCTCGTTCAGTGTCATTGCATCACTTGTGACCATCTTCAGCGAAACTCCGGACCTTCTGCAAAGTGTTTCCGAGTTGCGGGTGAGTATGGGCCGCATTGCGGAGTTTCTCTCGCAGCCCGACCAGTTGCCTTTGCCGCAAATGGAACCTGACGAATTCATCCGGCTTGAAAACGCGGTATTCTCCCGTGCCGCCGCCGACGACCCGCAAGCTCAGCCGACTTCTCCGGACGGTCTTTCACTGGCTTTCCGCAAAGGCCAAAGTGTCGCAATTGTCGGAAGTGTCGGTTCCGGAAAGAGCACACTCATTTCGGCTCTTATCGGCGAATTGCGGCTTGTGTCCGGCAAAATGACAGCACCGCTGCCGGTCGCCTACGCTCCGCAAACAGCTTGGAACAGAAATGCGACTGTAAAAGAAAATATAACTTTCGAAATCCCATGGCAGGCCGACATTTTCAACGAGGTCTTGTTTGCATCGGCTCTTGAAGATGATGTCAGGCAGTGGGCCGGCGGGATTGAAAGCGAAGTCGGTGAAAGAGGGATCAATCTTTCGGGCGGACAAAAGCAGCGGCTTGGTCTTGCGCGGACACTTTATGCCGCGCTGAAACAGGACATCGGAACAATCATCTGGGACGATCCGTTCAGTGCGCTCGACGAAAACGTCGCAAACCATATTTTCAGCGAAGCGCTTGAAAAGCTGCTGAAGGACCGGACTCGGATATTTGCAACCCACCGCATTGATTTTGCGCTCCGCGCAGACCGCGTTGTTGTTATGGAGGCCGGACGTATCATCGAGCAGGGAAATCCGGTGGAACTGTCCTCCGGATCGGGAGCGTTTGCACGGCTTGTCGGTCTGCATCATCAGACACGCGGACAAAGAGTCCTCGCTGAACAGCGTCCTGAAAGAACAACCTCAGCCGGTGATCAGCCGCTGTCGGATGCGGGAAGACTCATAACCGAAGAAAAGGTCGCGCTTCCTGTCTTCAACAAATTTGCACTCGGTACTTACATGACAGCACTGGCTCCCGCACTTGGTTTTGCGGGTGTTGCAGCGATCTTCTTTTTGCCCAGAATGGCCGATATCGGCTCGAATCTTTGGCTCGGATACTGGACATCAAACGCGCAGGCCATTGCACTGACTCAGGCCATGCTTGTTTTCGGCGGACTCACCTTTGCAACGGTCATTGCGGAACGTGCGCGTACTTTGGTCCTGTTTGACGGCGGTGTTCGGGCAGGCACGACATTCTTTAAGAACTTGATGCACGGAGTCTTCAACGCTCCCATGCGGTTCTTTGATACTTCACCGCAAGGGCGCGTGCTGAACAGATTCACTTCGGACACCACTGCAATCGACTCCTCGATGCCGTCATCTGTCGGACAGTTCCTCGCTTCGGCCGTGGGAATTTTCGCATCTGTTTTGCCCGTTGTCTGGAGTCAGCCGAAGACCTCAATTCTTCTGATTCCCGCGGCTTTTCTTTACGTGAGACTCTTTAAATCCGTGCGCGGTGCACAATTGCGGCTCAATGCGCTTTCACAGGTTGTCCGCAGCCCGTGGATGTCTCTCACTGCCGAAACCCTCGCCGGACTGCCGGTCATTCGTTCGCAGCGCGCCGAAGAACGCTTTATGCAGCGTTATAAAACGCTTATAAACAGACATATATCGACCGGTTTTTATGTTGTTGCAGTTAACCTCTGGTTTGCCTTCCGGCTTGAGATCCTCGGTGTTGCCCTCGTCGGAGGTTTCATTCTGGCAATGACTTTTTCTCCGGCAACCGCTTCCACAACTTTGGCGGCCGTGGGCCTGACGTTCAGTCTGCAGATGGTCGGAATCCTCGGAGGTGTCGCGAGAAGTTTGCGGATGCTCGAAAATGCTCTGCTGTCGGTGGACCGTGTCGGCGAATATTCAAAACTGGATCCGGAAGAAACGGCCGTGACTGCGGAAGTGCCGGCGGACTGGCCTTCCCGCGGCATGATCAGCCTGCGCGGACTGACGGCATCCTACGATGCCGGTCTGCCGGCGGTCCTTGATAACATCACGGTCGACATCCCCGCAGCCGGCAAAGTCGGAATTGTCGGCCGCACAGGAAGCGGCAAAAGCACGCTGTTTCTTGCTTTGACGCGCATGCTGCCGATCGGGCGAAACATGATCTTCATTGACGGAACAGACATTGCAGGAATTTCCGTAAAGCGGCTGCGAAGTTCGATTGCCGTCATTCCTCAGGATCCGGTTTTATTCTCGGGTACTCTGCGGGACAATCTTGATCCCTTCGGGAATGCAACCGACGCGGATGTCAGTGTAGTCCTCAGGCGTGCGCATCTCGAACACATTTGTGCCGATGCGCGTGCAGCCTCGGAATTCAAAATCGAAGAATCCGGCCGCAACCTGAGCGTCGGTGAAAGGCAACTGGTGTGTCTCGCAAGAGCTTTGCTCTCGCGCAATAAAATTCTTCTCATCGATGAAGCGACAGCCAATGTGGATGTCGCAACCGATGCAAAAATTCAGCATACACTCCGCGAAGAATTCAGCGGCTGCACCCGCCTCGTGATTGCCCACCGCACAAACACGCTGAGCGATGCCGATACTCTTTTTCAGATTGATAAAGGCAAACTCATTCAGGTTGGGCAAAATTTCAATTCACCGGTTTAAAGAAACGGCAGGTGCCCGTCCCATTCCTTGAACTGTTCGTCTATCAGGCGTTTTTCCTGCTCCAAAAACCGTTCAACGGGATGAACAAATCTCTGATCCTCAAGATAATGACAGCTGTAGGTCAGTGCCGGACGAAATCCGCGGGGCATCTTGTGTTCACCCTGCGCGCCGGCTTCATACATTGTCAGTCTGTTTGCGATACAATATTCAACGGCCTGATAATAACAGAGTTCAAAGTGAAGAAATTTCACATCCCTGAGCGTTCCCCAGTAGCGGCCGAACATCTTGCGCCCCTTAACAAAATTGAGCGCAGCCGCAAAAACTTCGCCGTCCTGCTCCGCGGCAAAAAGAACAATTCTGTCCGCCATTGTTTCAAATATCATGCGAAAGAATTCGCGGCTGAGGCAGGGAATTGATCCCCATTTCTCGTTTGTATCAAGGTAAAGTCTCGCCATCATATCGGCATCGGCTTCGGTCAGTGCCGAGCCTGTTTTCGTCACAATCCTCACTCCGCCGGCGGACTGAAATGTCCGGCGCTCCAGCTGAATCTGACGGCGGCGTTTGGATTTCAGGTCTGCCAAAAAATCATCAAACGTCCGATAGTCTTTGTTAAACCAGTGGTACTGAAAGCTGTGACGGAGCAGATACTGTTTTGAAATATAGTTCTGCAGGTGCTGTGCCGGCAAAAAAAGCGAATGGACCGACGAACATCCGGCCCGTCGGGCAATTGCCTTGAGCTCCTCGGCTATGACCGGTTCAAGCACCTGACGGTCTGCATCAGGGTGAACAAGAACTTTTGGTCCGGTTGCCGGCGTGTACGGAACCGCAGAAACCAATTTCGGGTAGTAGTCTTCACCTGCTCGCGCGTATGCCTGATTCCATGCATGATCAAAAATAAATTCTCCGTAGCCGTGTGATTTCACATAGGCATAGGACGCAGCAACGAGTCTGGAATCGTCATCACGCAACAGCAGGTAAAGCGGCAGCCATCCCATATCCGGACCTGCGCAGCCCGTAACTTCGAGGGCATGAAGATGATCAAAATCGGCAAAAGGAAAATCGGGATCTGCCAGACCGTCCCACTCAGGTTTAAGAGATTTTTCCAGCGAGTGAAGAACTTCGAGTGTGACCATAAAAATCGAAAGAGCCTCCCCTGTTATTTGAAACAGAAGAGGCTCGGGGATTCAAGCGAATGTCAGTTCATTTAACTTCAACAGCACTGCCGCGGGTATATTCCCAGCGTCCCGCAGCCACATTCAGTCCGCCGACCCGCACAAAGTAGTTGCCCGGATTGACGCCGCTCAGTGCAACCTGACTCTTGTTGGTCGAAAATGAATGGGACACAGAGCCAAAAGAAGCATCGGTTGCGAATTCAAGTCTGTAATGCGCAACGTCGCCTTTTGCCGACCAGCTCAGCGTATCGCTTGCGGCAATCGAAGCGCCGATTTTCATCGCAATGTTGAGCTTGGGAGCGGGTTGAACGGTAATTTCAGTCACATCTGTCTTTCCTGCAACACGCCAGTACACCTTGCCGGGAGGCGGGTTCGGAATACGAATCTGACCCGACGCATTTGCCGTTGCCGTCATATACATTTCAGAGAAATCCTGCTTGCGCGAAACCTCGATGCTGGTACCCGAAGCAGCCTGAACAATCGGTCCGCCGCCAACTTCGTTATAAGTATATGAAGATGCCGAGCCGGGAGCCTTGGCGTCAGAGGCCAATTCGGATTCGTCCTCTTCTTCCTCATCCTCTTCAGCCGCATCATCCTCTGCCGCCGCAGTCGCAGCAGTCGCAGCCGACTTTGCATCGGCAACTGCCGCGGGTGTTGAGCTTGCCGCAGGCGCAGCTGCAGTCGCTTTGGACGCAGGTGTGGGCGACACAACCACCGGCGATTCGGCGCTGTCTTCAAAGAAGAACGAGTAACCGAGATACACGAGCGCAACGAAGAAGACACCGAAGAGCACCATCATTATACTCTTGCGACGCTTGTCATCCCCGCCCTGCCCGCCGTCCCGGAAGATTTGGCTGACCGCGTTCGTCCCTCCGCCGAAGCCTGAGGAAAATTCTCCGCCCATCTGTGCCTGAGATTTCGGAGATCCTCCGCCGGACGTGCCGCCGAAAGTACCGCCGCCAAAACCGGTATCGAATTGCGAATTATTTTGTTCGTCCTTACGTGCCATTTCCCTCGTCCTCATGTGTGCAGGTGACGATGTATTCTAGTAGTCTCACGAGTCTTCGGACGATTCTGCGGCGAATTTAGGAGGGTCAAAAGGTTTATTGACAGTGGGTAAATTTATCCCGCCAAAAACAGCACCTTGGCAAAAAGGTCAGCCGATCGGGCGGCTCAGCAGCAACTCAATTTCCTGCTTTGATTTCAGAAAGATACCGTGTTTGGCGAACTTATGGGTCAGAGAATCGTATTGCCCCAGAATCTGCTGCACGGCTCCCCTGTAACCCATCTCGGCAAGTTCTGTCCGGATGCGGTATCGCATCGGATTTCCTGCCATGGCTTCCATGACCTCATCCGTAGGTCTGAAAACCACAAAATCAACATCGGGATTTACGTCCATGGAATGTCTGAGCATTGACGAAAAACGGGTCTGCACCAGACTTTTTATCGCCTGCACGGCGGTAAAGTAACCGCCGTGGCGCATGACTGCACCGGGTGAATTGCTTGTGTAGGCCACCATCGGGTCGATCATGATCACAAGACCGGCACCCTTGCGAATGGCAGTGTTGAAATCCGAGGAACTCGTCAGCTGGCCGTCAGAAAACCAATGACCGTTGACCCGCTCAGGCAAAAAGAACGGAGGAAGTGCAGTGCTCGCACGAATCGCCTGACTGATTTTGATGTCCCGCCACGGTTCTTCTCCAAAAACAACGTGTTCGCCGGTATCTTGATCGGTGGCGCTGATGTAAAGCTCTTTTTTTATGCCGGCAATGTTATCGGGAATTCCCAGCCGCGAGAGTTGCCTTTCGATAAAAGCCTTTAACCGCTCTCCGCGAAAGAAACCGACCGGAACCAGCCGCTGCAGACGGACAACGACTTCGCCGGGATCAAGTGTCGAGAGCATCCTCAATACACCGACAATGCGCGAAATAATTTCACCGCCGGCCAAATCAAAAATCACATGCAGGGACAACGGATCAAGCTTGCCGTGCTTTTTATAGAGCTGCTTGAGAATGTCATGCGAATGTGTACCTGCAGCCAAAAATGACGCGAGAATTGCACCCGAAGACACTCCGCAAAAAATATCAAATTCGTTGCACGCCGTTCCCGAAACGGCATCATCGATCGCATTGGTGACACCGATTGAGTAGATGTATCCCTCAAGCCCGCCGCCGGAAATGCACAAACTTTTCTTCTGCTGAGACATACGGAATTCATAGAGTTGCCTGATGGCAAACTGAAACAAAAATGCCGAACTGGGCGGCTGCACAATGACACCGCGCACGTTGGCAAGTCCCAGATTGAACGCCCTTGTCTGATTGTCCTTGGCCTCAGGCAGAACGACCAGCACACGCCGCATCGGATAATGAAAATGCCGCGGCGTAAAACTCTTTATCGCCTGCTGAAAATCTTCAAACAGCAAAGTCTTCGGCGATCCGTTTTGCCCTGAAGATTGCACCGCATGCAACACGTCCTTTTCGTCTTCCCTGATTGTATCGGACGGATGAGCACCCCCGTCAGCATTCTGCGAAGACGAGCCGGAGCGAACCGGCTGCCGGTTAAAAGTCAGTTCCGGACGCTCATCCAAAATGATCAGATCCGGCTCCAGCTGAGCCAACTTGCTGGCAATCAGAAACATATCCGAACAAAAGTAAACGGTCGCCGGCGCACTCAACTCGTGTCCTGAAATTTTTGAGGGCAAACGCCGCGCAATGGCTTTGGTCAGCACGAAAGCTTCGGCCTGACCGTCGAGTGCAGGCGAAGAATTGACCCCGAGCCTGCGAAAGTCGGCTTCAAGTCTGCTGATCACTTCGCGCGAGCCCAGATAGACGACCCGAAAACCGTCTGACCTCTCAGATTGCTGTTCGATGGTCATGAATTTATCTCTCCCCGCGGCGTCATCCGGACGCAGCTGAGTTTATGAGCTTTTTTCGGCAGGAACAAATGTCAGAAAGTGAGGGTAGTCTGCCCAGCCGTCATTCAAAGGAAGACGCGGCTGATTTTCAAAAATGCCAAGAGCCAGTCCACCGCCTCCTCCTCCGGTCAACTTAGCACCCAGCGCGCCGGCCAACCGCAAATCATCGACACATTGATCGAGCAACGGAGTCGATACCCCGATCGCACTCAGACACCGGTGAGCCTGATTGAGCTTGTCGCCGAGAGCAACCAGTTCACCATTCCGCAGATCAGTTTCACAGCCCTGCGCCAGACGGCCGATCTCTGTAAAATTGGCTTCAACAAGCGCGGGCTCCGACAAACGCAGCTGTGCCACGCGGGCGACCATCTCACGCGTCGGCGTGCGCTCGGCCGTATCGACCAAAAACAACCAAAATCCTTTTTTATTCGGTACGGGCCTGCTCCCATGGTTTTTACGGAAGCAAATAATCGAATCGGCGACCACGGTTGCTGCATCGAGACCGCTGGCACGACCGTGAAAGACACCGTCAAGTTCATTCGCAAGTGATGCAATTTCCGAACCGGTCAGGCTTTTTCCGTGAGCGGACGAAAGTGCACGCAGGAGTGCCGCACTGACGGCTGCCGAGCCGCCCATTCCTGCACCCAAAGGCAGGCGTGACCGTATGCGGACAAACTGCGGCAAAAACTGCGTCAGCGATACATCGCGGCGGACGAGCAACTGCAAAGCAAGTTCAAGTGTTCTGGACAGTCGGGCTCTTTCGCTGTCTGGCAAAACTTGAATTTTGTCATTGATGCTCAGTGTCCAGCAGCTGTTCCATAGCCCGTAGTCAGCAGACGCGGCTCCGTTCGAGACGGCTTGGTCTTTCAGGAACACCGGTTCCCCGAAGGAGATTTCAAGATTCTGCTCTTTCAGCGGCAGCGCGAGGGCCGGCAATCCCTCGACAGCGGCATGCTCGCCAATCAAAATCGCCTTGCCGCAGGCGCTGCCGGTTGTATTGGGCGGGACCAAAATATTATTCAAAACCGATTCACCGGACATCATGCGTCACCTGCAAAGAATCTGCGAAGCCGTCAGCAGATCGCAATTTTCGAGCATCGGTTCGGACGTCATGGAATCAATCCTGAATCCGAGTTTTTCAAGCGGCCCCAGTCCGACAATCAATTCCTGCGGTACTTCTCTGCACGGCAGGAGCACGCGGGCATTTTTGAATCTGTCATCACGGCCGAGTTTCGCAAAAACACCGGCCAGCACAGATGCAGCTTCGGCATCGAATAAAAAGTGCGGATTGGGCCCCGCATCCAGAGTCCAGAACATTTCTGCGGAGCTGCGGTTGCGTTCTTCAATAAATGTTTTCAGGGCTGCCGAAGTCAGGGACGTCATGTACTGCAGCGGCACCGCACCGGTTGCCATTACGGCATGCATCTCGAACGCATCTGTTTCGCTGGTTTCTGCGACCTTTCCAAAGTCACCGGACCCCAAAGCCCCAAGCATCGATGTATATCTGCGCGGGTACTGCGCAAGCCGCAAAGACTGCAGGACACTGGTTTGCGCCAGCTCATGCCCCTCTGAACTTCCGGTCGCTTTCGGACTTGAATCAAGAACAAGAAGACAGTGCCTGAGCTTTTGAAATTTTGAGTGCGCAACGCACTCAAAAGTCCGGCTCAACGGAAGAGTTTCGGCACGGGAATCCGCATTTTCGCACAACTCCCATGCAACAAACCGGCTCACCGACGAACTGATCTTGGTGCTCTTGTTTGGCATGACGGACGAGCGTGTCGCGGAGCCGCTGCCCAACCTGCTCCATTCACTGATCCAAAGTGCAAGCTCGGTGTCGTCCAAAAATCTTTCCAGATTCAGCAAATCTGCAACGGCTCCCGCAAGGGCCGCATATCCAGAAGCACTTGAGGCAACTCCGCAGGCTGTCGGAAAGTTATTTTGACTCAAAACATGAAGAGCAATGTCCGGCGCGTAAATGGAAAGAATGTTCCTGAGAAACTTTTCCATCTTGGCCGGCATCACTTCCTCGCGGCCGTTCAGGGAAACTGTAAATTCAGGCCGAGCTCCCGCATTGTCAGGATGACCGTTTTTCAAAGGAAAAAACCGTCCCCTGACCGAAACACAGGTCACCGATCGAAAGTTTCCGAGCGAAAGACTCAAACTTGAATTGACAGGAATTTGTCTGAGCCCGTTTTTCTTTCCCCAATATTTTAGGAGAGCGATGTTGCTCGGAGCAGATGCAAATCCGCTGTCTCCGTTCTGGAGCAGAAGTTGTCCCTGCTCGCGTGCTTTCAGCAGGCGACGGGCGACTTCGTGCAAAAAAGGATTTTCCTCAAAAAGATTTGTGTCCAAATTTTAGTCCTTTCCTGCAAATGCAAAACTGATCGAAAGTGCTTTTGAATCTGTTCTTCTTAAAATTTCTTCAATTCTCCGACCGGATTCGACGACCCAAAGACAATCGCCGTGTCCGGCTCCCATTGTCTTCCACGCGATATTTTCCTGTTCGAGAGCTCGGACAAAATCAATGACATCCGCCGACTCCGGCAGCAGTCCGGCCTGTTGCGCACTGACAGCGGATCTGCGGCAGAGCTCAGCCGCATTTTCAGCTGTCGGCATCGACAGAAACCGGCTTGCACATTCCGACTGGAGCGCGCAAAATTCATTCAAATTCTGCAGCTGCGAGGTCTGCTTCAGGATGGCGGTCGTATCCGATAAAACTCCCGTGCGGACAAAGCATCCCAATTTTTTCAGCTCGGACAGACTCACAGGAATTTGATTCACCTCGGGAACAAATTCACCGCCGGCAAATCCGGTATTTCTGAAATAAGTCACCCGCGGTGAATCTGTTTGGTCCTGTGCAACCGCCCAACTTTGCGCAGCAACGTCGTATCCGCTGCCTTTGCCCTGCAAATTGAGAAGCGATCGGTAAAGATTTTGCGGCGTGACGTCATTTTCGGGTGTATTGAAAAAATATCCCAATGCGCGCTGGAAGGCGACTATCAACGCCGACGACGAACCGAATCCCAGTGCAGGCGAATACGATTCGAGCACACGGACCTTCAACTTTTTATTTTTGAGACGATCTGCAAATCCGGTCACGTAACAGCACAGTTTCCGGTGATCGGAATTGGCCGGAAAACATTCTGGATTGCCCAAAAGTTCTGCCTGAACCACGACGGATTCAGAAAACAGAGCGCTTTCAAATTCAATTCCGCAGTCTGCCGTTTCGTGCGCGTCAGTCAGAGTAAAACCGACCCTGAATGAATGAGCCGGCAAAATGGCCGTGACAGCTGCGCCGCCCCGCAGAACACCGTATTCGCCAAACAGCATTGCTTTGGCCGGAACTTTGACAACGATGGTCCTGAGGCTGTCAACCTCATTCAACTTTGGATGCACCATTTCCGCGGGTCACAGCAGTGAGTGCAGGGATGTGGTCATAGCGTCTCATCATTTCGATATTTTTTTCGTGCAGAGCCATGTGTCCCCGCTGAATCCCTTCGCAGGCAAGAGCCCTGAGTGCAGATAAATTCTGCGCCAAACCGACGCTTGCAATATAACCCGAGAGCACATCGGACGACGGATGCCCCAGCAGCGCAAGAGATGACTGCACTGCGGGATGCAAGCGCGTGACACCGCCCACCGTTCCGACGGCGACCGGAACCGTAATTTCTCCACCAAGGTGACCGTCGTCGGTCTCAAACCATCGGGTCAACGGTTTGTATTGACCGGTGACAGCCGCAAATGCATGCGCTCCGGCTTCAACTGCCCGCCAGTCGTTGCCTGTGGCTATAACCACAGGGTCAATTCCGTTCATGATTCCTTTGTTGTGAGTGGCAGCCCGATACGGATCGAGGTCGGCGAATTCCCATGCGGCAGTGATTCGCCTGACAGCTTCTTCACCGGAAAATCCCGAAATCTCCAGCGCCTTGCGATCAACTTCACAGCGCACTCGCGTCAGACGGTGAACGGTCAGGTTGGTCAGAATTTTCAAACCGACACTGCAGGGCAAGGAATCGGAAAGCCAACGGCCAATGTCTTCGGCAATCGTGTTGACGATGTTCGCCCCCATGGCCTCACGGGTGTCGACATGAACGTGAATGACAAACATTCCTGCCCGAGGCAGAACACGCAGCTCAACACCCGTTGCGCCTCCACCGCGGGACACGAGTCTCGGGTGACATGCATTCGCTCGGGCAATAATTTCAGCACGGACGCGCTCGAACCAGACAGGAATGTGGCCGGCATTCTGAGCATCAACGGTAAACTGAATTTGACTCGTCGCTATGGTCTTTGTCGGAGTTGTGAAAAAACCGCCGCGCGTGCGTGCCAGTTTGGCACCATGACTCGCTGCCGCTACGACGCTCGATTCTTCAACGGCCATGGGGATGACCATTTCACGACCGTCAATCAAAAAATTTGTTGCGATGCCCAGCGGCAAAGAAAAATGTCCGACACAGTTCTCAATAAAACTGTCAGCCATCCCGATTGGCAATTGCGCGGGGCCGGCAAGCACTGCAGCCATTTCTTCGCTCAGGAATTCACGTTCAACAAGCGCATCCAGCCGTTCACCGGCATTCATTTTGGCAAAACCGGTCATTCTGCTCGAACGAGGCGAAGATGATTTCTGCTTTGCCGCATGCGCCTGAGCGCCCGAAATTGCACCTTCGTGCACAGATTCACCGGTTGAATTCGACGGAACAGAAACGACATCGGTTGGAGTCATGCGAATGCTCTCCTTCTTAAACGCCTGCCGAGTTCGGGAATGCGGCGTGCACCGGCACAAAACATCGCAGTCTCAAGCGAGCGTGCAAAAAACTTAATTTCTTCATCGAGGCTTTCTTCTGCAGAAACACCCTGCGGCGGACGGACGACGGCACGAAAAAACGGAAGACCGACACCGCACATATCGGCCCCCAAAGCGAGCATCAATGCGGCCCGTGCACCGTCCCTGATTCCGCCCGTGGCAATCAGCTGACGGGCGGGAACGTCTCCGAAGGCCCGCAGCACTTCGCTGCATTCGGCAACGGATTGTTCAGTCGAAATTCCCCAATTCCTGAAAAGTTCGCCGAGCCTTGCCGTCAATGCATCGCCGCGCCGCCCTTCAATGGCGCTCCAGCTTGTCCCGCCGCTGCCGCCGACATCAACAGCTGCAACGCCGGTCTCGAAAATTCTGCGGCATGTTTCGGCCGTCATTCCCGAACCGACTTCCTTTACGACTACGGGAACGGGAAGGCGTCTGACCAATTTTTCGATGTGATGCAGAAGACCCGAAAAATCGCGTTCGCCTTCGGGCTGTATGGCTTCCTGAAGTGCGTTCAGGTGCACTGCGCATGCATCAAGCCGCAAAACGTCGACCATGCGGACGATGTCGTCTTCCGAAATTCCGTAGTTGAAACTGACCGCGCCGATATTTCCAATCAGAAAAACGGACGGCGCAACCTTACGCACATCGAACATCCGGCGGTACGAGTCATTTTTGATCATTATTTTTTGTGAACCGAGTCCCATCGGGATATTCCAGCGCTCGGCGGCAAGTGCAAGGACTTCATTTATTCTTTGTCCCTCGCTGACCCCGCCGGTCATGCCGGTAATGAGAAACGGCAGCGAGAATTTTCGACCGAGAAAAGTACGGTTTGTATCGACGTCCGCAGCTGAGAATTCGGGAAGAGCCTCGGGCGCGAGATAAAAAGACGACGCGCGCATTCCGTCAGATTCAACATCCTGACGCGCGCAAATTTCGATATGGTCCTGTTTTCTTGCCGCAGCTCTCTCGGGAGTGTCCTCGAGAGGCACTGAGCGCCCCAAATTTTCCACGTTTTGCAGCTCCATCCGAATGACCAACTGACTATTGAGAAAGGGCAGCAACGTCAACCAATTCCTTGAAATTTCGACGAGATTGGCGGTTAAACCGGCGGTGAGTCAAAACACCGGCTCAGTCATTTCCGGCTTTTCCGGACCAATCCGGCTACAATAGCTGTATAAGTCACGACTGATGGAGAAAACCCAATGAAAATTCAGGCTCTTTCACTGTCTCTGGTCGGACTCGCCGGCTTTTCGGCAGCAGGTCCTTCCGGATGCAGCAAAGAAATCAAAGAACCCGTGTTGTCATCGGAACAAGTTTACGGTCCGCGCATCGGGTCCGTCCTGAGGCTCGCCGGTGAATCGGGAATAAAGCAAAGACATTTGCTCGCAGCCGGATATGTCGGCGGATATTTCGGCCTCACAGACGGTCAAAAGTCCCAGCAATGGCTGGCTGATTCCGGCCGTTCGGCTTCACTGGGACTGGACATCAGGGGTGCTGCCGACCTTGCCCGCGTGACTTTTCGCGAACAACTCGATGCTCTGGTCAAAGAAATCCGTCTGCGCGCCGACAAACGCGCGCCCGCCAATGAATTTGACTGGCTTGCTCTGATTGCCGAATCGGTCGTCGGAGATTTTGAAAGTGACCCCAACCTTCGCTCGCTTCAGACGAGACTTGTGCTGATTGACCTCATCGAGGCGCACAACAACGGCTTTCATGCGTTTCTCAACGACAAAGAAACATACATTCTGCCGCCGGCGGGTGAAGACGAAAAAATAGATCTGCGCCAGCTCGATCCCGGACAACTCAGACTGCTCAACGGCTTTCGTTTTCAGGGCGACGGTCTTGCCGACCTTAACGTTGAAGGCAATGCGAAAGTCAGATCGGCAACTCCCAGACAGACGGGCAGGCCGCCTCGGATTGTCCTCAAGCTTTGTCCGTCAACAGCTCTCAGATGCTTCGAAGCGTTCCGCAAAACTTCCACAGTCGGCGCACATTTTCTTTCCTACAAAGGCCTCAACGGCATGCGCGAAACCGTCCAGTTTCATGACCCTAAGCATGAACTCATGTGGCATGACGAAGTACAAAAAGACGTGGTCACGGTGATGATTGCGGGAGTGACAGGAACCACCCGTGACACCATGCGCGCGGATATTTTCGACTGGGAAGATTATGTGTCGCTGCGCAATTTCATCAGAAGAGCAGCCGGTCGTCTGACTCAGGACGCGGTGACCGACAATCCCAACGGATTGCAAAAAGACTACCTGAAAAATTCCGTGACCGAGACATTGGGACTCATCAACGAAAACACCGAGCGTCCGAACTTTCCTCTGGGTCCGACGTGGGACTCTGAATTGTTCCGCGAACTCTTGGCCGGCGATGCGCTTCCCAAGCAGGTGAGCCAGCTTAAAATCGAACAGCCTGCCGCGGGACAGACAATTGCGGGAACCGTCATTGAAGGAGTTGTTTATCCGGACACAGAGAGCGGTCAAATCCAGATTTATCAGGACCGGCAGGACCCCAGCGGAGACGGGCTCGGATGGGAACTGGTTCTTCAGCGTGACTTGGATCCCCGTCAGCGCCGGTTTGATTTCACCCATGAAATCCGGCGTACGGGCTTGAACGGCAACCAAATCAGGTCCCTTAAAATCGTAAACCGCAGAATAGACGGAGCAATTCTTGGTACAAGAGTCATTCGTCTGCGACTGGCAGGAATAACCACCCCCTGACTCAAGGGAAATCGCTGAATTCCGATACCCCCTGTGTGGGAGTTTTGACTCAGGTTCAGAAGTTAACTGGCCATTCAGTCAAAACATCCGATACTGAAAGGGAACCGAGTGCTGTCAAGGTCCAGCCTCGGCCCTATCACGAGGGAGGTGATTTTGAGCAGCGACAATCAATCTCACGCGTCCATCTGGACAGGCAACATCAATCCTCAGGCTTTTTTCCATGAAAAAGTGCAGGAAGCACAGTCGCGGCAAGGCATAAATCTCACAGAAAATGTAGAATTTTACATCGTAAATCTGCTCTGCGATTACGTCCGAGTGGATAATCAGCGCATTTCGGACGACTGTCTTGCACTCATTCTCAAAAAGGCGCTCGAAAGTCAGAAGGGCGAACAAATATTTCTGTACAAGAAACTCGCTGACACCGCCCTTTATTTTTCAGGTTTTTTTCAGGAGTATTTCAACCGCAAGTGTTTCGACATCAGCTATTATATGATGATGGGAGAAGGCGCGTACGGACAGCTTTCGAACCTGATGCGCAAGCGTTCGGGATCCGAGGCCGCGATGAGCGAAATATACGGCGAGATGGCTACGTCATTTGAAACTGCGGTCGACATCTTAACCGACGTTTCGGAAAACACCTCCGGATTCGAAAGCGAGCGTTCAACGCTGTCGCTTTACGACGCATGGTTGTCGACAACAAGCAAGAAATTAGCAAAAGATCTGAATAAACGCGGAATCAATCCCGTACGGGTTTCAAAGAAGGCGGTGCAATGAATGAGCACCGTTTCCCTCTCCTGATAAGCTCAATCTGGACTTTTCTTCACCGCTATTATGAAAAAAGCATTGAATTAAATCCGCAGGATTATATTTTTTTCGCCTCACACGGCTCGCCGCGTCTTCTGATCAATGAAAACAGCGAAACAGATGAAGCATTTGTTGCGCTTGAATTTCCGTATTCACTGAGACAGGATGTCGACAAAAACACTCACTTGAATGTTCAGTCTTTGTCTGTTGTCTGTGAAGAACTGAGCCATTTGTTTCATTATACCGACGCAGCGGCATCCAATTATTCAATCAGTGTTCTGGATTTGGAGACGATTGCCGAAATAGACCGTTTTCTCTGTTTCATGCACTGGAATGACTTTTTTCCCGAACAGCGGATTGAAATCAGTCACGAGAATTGCATGGATCTGTGCGACACTCTCTTCAGCCGCAGAGTTTTTCAGGCCGAAGACACAGGCGTCTATCTGGATGCGGAGTCAAAAGCGTTCCATCATATTAAAAAAGCTTTTTCGCATTGCTGGACAAAACGCTGGCTTGATACCAGCTGTTTCGACAAATCCGCGCGTGCTTATCTTCTCGGCAGGATGACACAACTCAAAGCCACACAGTGGGCGGCCTGAAATTGACTTCAACTGTTGACTGACACCGCCTTCGCCGGCGCGGCGAAGGCGGTTCGCGCACGTCAGCAAATGTGCTTTCTTGCTTCCTGAGCCACTTCAGGTTCAAAGAACGGATCATCAATTCCGCGCGTCTGATGAACCCATTTGAACCACTGGATACTCTGTTCAATGAGCCAATAATGACTGACGATACAGCTGGCCGGAATATTCTCACGGCAAAACGAGAGGGCATCCGTCTCGCTCGCCATGGGATTATGCTGGACCCAGCTCCGGAAGGCCTCCTTGAAATGATTCTTGTCAAACATCCTTGTTCCTCCTCCACACTGCCCTGATGGTCGGAATTTTTTTCATCCTGTTGAGCACTATTTGCAGCGCAGTCTGTTGCGGGTTACCCTATCCCGCGCTGACAACCGCGGATTCGAACCGGAGTTTATATGAGTACAAAAATCTCTCTGTCTGATTGCACAAATGAATCCTTTTTTCAGCTAAATGAGGATATTGCAAAACAACTCAGCGCAGACATTCAAACATTTCTCAAAAGCAAAACTTATCCTTGGGAGCTGCTGGGCTCGCCCCTCACCGAATTTGTGCAAAAGCAAGTCGGCAAAGTCGCTCAGAGCGAAAGACTCAAAGGACGCATCAGTCCGCAGGCTTTTCTCGAGAACAAAGAAACCATCGTCATCGAAGAAGGTGCAGTCGTTGAGGCGGGCGCTTTTGTTTGCGGACCGGCATATATCGAGGCCGGAGCAACGGTCAGACACGGAGCATACATCCGCGGGCACGTCTATGTTTGCAAAGACGCTGTCGTCGGCCACACAAGCGAACTCAAATCCGCATTGCTGCTCAACAGCGCCAAGGCTGCGCACTTCGCATACGTCGGCGACAGCCTTCTGGGTATCGACTGCAATCTCGGCGCTGGAACCAAATGTGCAAACCTGAGACTCGACCACGGACAGGTGCCTTTGCGGATAGGCGAAACCGTTGTGTCGTCCGGCCTCAAAAAATTCGGCGCGGTCTTTGGAAACCGCGCCCAAACAGGCTGCAACGCTGTCACGAATCCCGGAACACTTCTGCTGCCACACGCGATTCTGCTGCCCAACTCCACCGGTCAGGGAGTCGTCGCTGCCCGTAAGGCGTTCAAGCCGCGTGAGTCGAACCCATGAGCTGATGATGGACGCGTTCAAGCTTCATCGAGCAGCGTTCTTCGACGTGCAAATCTTTCGCCGAATTTGAGTCCACGGAGATATCTATTCTCTCTGCTGACACAAGATCAAAGTGAAAACGGATAACCGTACCGTTGGGGCGGCTCCCCTCAAAGCTGAAAACCCGTCCGTCCGGATGCTCGGAAAGCATCGGTGAATTTACCGGATGAAGACTATGCAGGTGTTCCCGTCCGTCAAAGTACTGAATTTCCAAGTGTTCGCCTGCGTCCTGAGACAAAACAAAATAGACATCCATGAGTGTATTGTCGTTTTCGATGGCGTGAACCTCGAGCCGCAAACCGTAGCAAACTCCCGGAATAACTTCCTGACCCACAAAGTTGCAGCGCAGCTCTGTACCGTCTCTCAGCTCGCCGTTACCCTTAAATTCACCCAATGCCGGAGCAAAAGCTCTAATCATGTTGCCTCCCGATCAGCTTGCAAAGACGTCCAAGCCTTCCAAAGCAATGTTCGGCTCCTTGGCAGCAGACTTAAGTAGAGTTTTATGAAAAGTTTAAAAATTACAAAGAACCTAGTAATTTCCGAACAGTAAAAAAGGACAACAAAACACTGTCCCGACCGCGGGTCTGATATCTTTGAGGAATATCAGCTTCAAGCTTGAGGTAAGCCGAAGGTTCTTCGCTCCAGAATGACGAAAATTCCGCGGCAACTTCCAAAAGGCGCGCATGATGAGGAATTTCCCTGATTTTTTGCTTCATTAACTCTTTTGCTTTTTGTTTTTCGCCCCTCTGCATCAACAGCCAGACTCTGTCTGCATAAATAAAGCCTTTTTCATGCGGGGTTTCGGCCAGCTTGTCAGCCTGATTGACAATCGCTTCGAGCTTGTCCCTCTGACCGAGAATTCGGTTCGCTCTGCCGAGGATCACCCAATACTGAAACTCCTGATTGAGCTCCGGATAGCGGCGGCGGGCATTTTCAAGGGCAATAATGTATGAGCGCAAGGCATCTTTGTCATTCAGTCCGGCAGAGACCTTAACCCCCAAAAACAGCCACTCCACATACAAATACGGCATCATGCGAAGCCGCTGGGTCGCACTGATAAACTCTGTCACCTGTTCAGCCTGTCCGCGCTGACCGGATTCTCCCGCGGCAAGGCTCTGTGAAGGGCCGATTTGCTCAAGAATCATTGAGTGAGCGCCAATGTAATCACCGGCCTGCGCAGCCAGCTGTCCTTCGACCAGTCGTGCAAGAGCGGAAAATCCGCGCTCGGCAAACAGCGGAGCCAGCCTTGCTCTGGTTTCGCGGGGTTCATTGGCACGGGCCATGGCAATGACATTGAAGATCCATGAGGTCAGACTCAGTTCAGAATCAATCGACGGTTCATCGCCCGCGACACTCAGCAACGGCAGCTCATGATGACGCAGCATCAGATTCAAAAATGCAGGCAACATATAGGAACCGATATCCTGACCATATTTTTCGGGTGCCAAACGCACTTCAATCGTCTTTTTTCTTGTTCCTGAAATACTCTTCAGAACTTCACGCCGTACATTTTCCTTTGAATTGATAAAGTAACGGGCGAAGACAACCGAGAGCTGCAAGTTCCACTCGCGCGTCATAAACGGCCCTTTGTCGGCCATTTCGTCAACGAATTTTATCATCGTCTCGACGCTCGGATTCTTGAATTGTGATGATATTTCAATCAGCCTGAGCCATTCCCGCCATTGCCCGTTTGTGCCGGACATCCGGCCTGACAAAGCCCGTGAAATTTCCTGCGCGGATTCAAACATCCCCATCAGCACATATGCCCGTGCCGCGTGCAGGCAAACTTCAACCTCGCTGCTCTTTGCAGGATCCGAACAGCTTTGACGGAACATCAAAAGTGCTTTCTGATATGCTCCGACCTGCAAATAATAACGTCCCGTCAGTTCCTGCAGGGCATTTTTCTGAACCGGATCGGAGCTGCCGAATGTCGCCGGCATTGAGCGAATCAGCGCAACGACTCTGCGCGGCTGAACACGATCAAGTGCCAATGCGGTTTCCGTCAGAGGCGCGAGAGCTTTGTTATTGTCACCGTACCGCGAAACCGGCTTGGTCAGCAGAAAAGTCAGATCCAAATCTCCGTCCGAATTTTGCGCGCCTTCATCACTTTTTTCAGTTTGTGCGTTTTTGTCCGTATTCGACTTCAGTTTGAGCGCAGCGTTTTTGCCGGAGACCTGTTTTCCGGAATCAGGAATACCGGCGATTTGCTTTTCGCTGTCCTTTGTCTTTGTCTTCGAAGCCTTGTCCTTCTCATTCAAACTGGCCTGCTTGCCGGCAGCCGGCTTGGTCTTTGCAGATGGAGCAGCAGGGGCAATTTCAGTTTTCATTTGCTGCGAAACCTGCGATTTGTTCAAGCGCTTGAACATGACCCCCGCGAACGCAAGCATTGTTAAGACCATCAGGACAAGCAGCGCTTTTACATCGTTGCGAATTCCGGACGAACGGGCAGAAGAAGGTACGGCAGTGTTTGTTCCCGCGCCGGTGACAGTCGTTTCATTCAGTTTTGTCCCCGAATCGGATGATTTTTTGCCGCCGGCCTGAGTCTTTTCTTTCGAAGCTCCGCCGGCTTTGGTTGCACCCCCGGCTTTTGTCTTTTCGTCCTTGCCTGCCTTCGGATCCCCGACCTTGGTTGCAGAATCCTGCTTTTTGACTTTCGTCTTGTCTGCATCTCCGCCTGCAGCGGCTGCACCGGCCTTCGCAGCAGGAGCAGCAGGAGCAGCGGGAGCAGCGGGAGCAGCGGGAGCAGCGGGAGCAGCAGGAGCAGCGGGAGCAGCGGGAGCGGCAGGAGCGGCCGGCGCAGCCGGTGCTGCAACCGCAGCTGCCAGCGTCGGCAGGAAGTCAACCGCCAACGACTGCTGATTTTCGGTCGCTTGCGGTGTTTGCTGAGCCAACGGATACGAGGGAATTGTCCGTTCATCCCCGACGGCTGACTGTTCCGCGTTTCTGGCTGCAAGTGTCTGTTCGGTGATTTGAGTCTGCTCTTCACCCGAAGAATGAACGGATGAAACGATCATCGTTTGCCCGTCAGTCACCGGAGACGTGTTCTGTGCCGGCGATGAAAACGCATCCGGCATATTGGCAAGTGCATCTGCCATCGGTGCCACGACGGTGCGCATACCGTCGTCAAGATTCAGCGATCCGCCGGCCTCTTGTGCGCTTTTCAGAACCTCTGCGACAAACTGTTCCTGAATATCGACGTTGGCCGAAAAAGAAACCGGCAGAGGATCGTCGAGCATGACGATCGGTGAATCGGCGACATTCAAGTCAATTGCAGACCCTTGCTCGAAGTTCGCGACGGGTGCGGGAACCGAAAAATTTTCAACTGCAGCTTCGGTTTGTCCGGATGATGAAAAATCGATTTCAAAGGACGGTACGCCTTTGTTTTTTTCATCGGCAGCATCAGGCAAAAGCGTTTCATCCGCCTTTCCGGCGGAATCGGGCAAACGCCATCCCTGATTTCCATTTTTCCAGATGCTGCTCATGCAGGACCGACCTCTGAATACGCTTTTACGCATTTAGATTTTCGGCAAAATTTGAAGAAAATGTCCGGAAGGATTTACCGCGTTGAGCTTCCTGCGTAGGTTTCCCTGATCTCAAGCAATCGCTGCGACGGCATTGGTAATTCAAGAGCGCTGCGCATGTCAGACATCATGTCGTGCAAAAATTGCAGGCTGTGAATAGTGAGCAGCCGGTAAACCGTCAGTTCCTGAGCAACAAAAAGATGCCGCAGGTATGAGCGCGAATAGCTTCTGCAGACAGGGCAGCGGCACTGATCGTCGAGCGGCTTGTCCGAGTTTCTGTGTGCCGCATTTTTGATATGAATTTTCCCGCTTTTGTCTGCAGTTGTTCTGACAAAGACCGAGCCGTTGCGTGCATTGCGGGTCGGAAGCACGCAGTCGAACATATCGATTCCGAGCAAAACACCGTCGAACAGATCATCGGGTGTCCCGACACCCATCAGGTATCTGGGCTTGTCATGAGGAAGGAATGCTGTCGTACCCGCAAGAACACGGCGCAATTCCTCTTTCGGTTCGCCGACGGACAATCCGCCGACAGCGTATCCCTCAAATCCGATGTCGGTCAGTGCGCGTGCACTCAGCACTCTGAGGTCGGTATGCATTCCGCCCTGCACGATTCCGAACTGGGCGCGGGTCGACTGCGAGCGGGCATTGCGTGCCCTGCGGGCCCAGCGCATCGATCGTTCCATACTCGCGCGCGCAACCTCCTTTTCGGCAGGATACGGCGTACACTCATCAAGTACCATTTGAATGTCAGAATCAATGGCATCCTGAATTCCGACCACCGACTCGGGAGTCAAATGAACTTTTGCACCGTTGATGTGGTTTGCAAAGGTCACTCCCTCTTCAGTGAGTTTTCGGATTTTTGCGAGACTCATGACCTGAAATCCGCCGCTGTCGGTGAGCAGAGCTCCTTTCCAGTTCATAAATTTATGCAGCCCGCCGAATTGCGAAAGCACTTCAGTTCCGGGTCTCAGATATAAATGGTAGGTGTTTCCAAGGATCAACTGAAAACCGATATTCCTGACATCTTCAGCTTCAAGACTTTTGACCGCGCCCGCCGTTCCCACGGGCATAAACGCCGGAGTGTCGACCAGAACATCACCGAATTTGATTCTGCCGCGGCGGGGGCCGGTTGAATGAAACAATTTTTCTTCTGCTTCCGAAATTATACCTGCGTTTTTTAAATTCTCACGTTCCGAATTCAGCCAGTTTCCCTGCATGACTTTTGAATCAAAAAGCGAAAGCTGCGCACCGGCCATTTCCATAAACGAATGGGATGACAACTTTTCGAAAATCATTCGCTCTCTGACAGGCATCGGCATCAGTATTCTCCCCGAAAGACTATGACACTGGAATCTCCGTAACTGAACAGCCGGTAACGGTTGTCGACGGCGTGCCGGTAAATCCGCTTCCAGCGCTCATATCCGGTCAGAGAGGCTATCAGCATGGCAAGTGTACTTTCGGGCTGATGGAAATTGGTGATCAGCCCGTCGCCGCACAAAGGCGTGTAAATATCGTCGCAGTGCGCGGGGCGTATGAACAAATCCGTCTCAATCCATTCACCTGCTTTGGCAAGCAGCCCGTCCTTTCCGATTCTGCCCGAAGCCAGCATCGCCGACAGGCGTTCCCTGCGGCTGCGGCAGGCGTCACGCAAATCTGCTCCGATTGCTTTCAGCAACACGGATTCAACCGTCCGGAAGGCTGTTGTTCCGACGAATACAACCGGCCAGTTCTTTTCCGTGTGTTCGAGAATTGCATTCATCGTCGGGCGCGGAATTGTGCAAAATTCGCTGTGCATGTTGTGGGCGTTGATATCTTGCTCGGTGACCGGCTGAAACGTTCCAAGTCCGACATGCAAAGTCACGCCGGCAACAAAAATATTTTTTTCCGCGCAGTCGGCGAGAACTGAAGGTGTAAAGTGCAAACCTGCCGTAGGCGCAGCCGCGCTGCCGCTCTCCCGCGCATAGACCGTCTGATACCGGAGGCGGTCCATTGCCGAAACGGACGGATCCAAAACCCGCGCAGGATCCCGAACGATGTACGGAGGCAGGGGCATCTCGCCTTCCTGTTGCAGAAGCTCTGAAACAGTCATTCCGGAAATATTGTCCACACGCGGGGGATTCGTAGATGTGATTTTGAACACCGGATGTCCGCTGCTTCCGCCGAGAAGGACATCGCCTGTCCGCATTTTTTTCAGCGGTCTTATCAGGCATGAAATATCCTTGTCCCGATCAGGCGACAGAACAAAAACTTCTCCCCTTGCTCCCGACTCCTTCACCGTCCGCACACGTGCCGGATAGACTTTTGAATCGTTGACAATCAGCAGCACGGGATCGGAGGAATGCGTCGCAAAATTCTCCCGCAGTTCGTCGGCAATCCGGACAAAAGCAGAATCCGTGCAAGCTCGTTTCCGTTCGTTGCAAACCAAAAGCCGCGCCTGATCCCGTTCGGCAAGAGGAGCCTGCGCAACAAGCTCATCTGGATAATCAAATCGAAAGTCATTCAGTTTCATTGATTCACGACAATTCTCTTAAGCTGGGGATGAATGCGGGTCACAATTTCATAGTGAATTGTTTGAGCCCAACCTGCCAGCATTTCCGCGCTGACCGTTTCTCCGCCGTCATTCCCCAGCAGGGTGGCAACGACCGGCGTGTCATCACCTGTGACCGCGGTCACGTCAACAACGATGTGATTCATCATCACGCGCCCGAGCACCGGAGCGCGGTGCCCGTTCACCAGCACATGCGCCCGCCCTGAAAGCATCCGCGGATAACCGTCGAAATAACCCACCGGAAAAACAGCAATCCGAGTCTGTCTCTCGCAACGGTATGTACATCCGTAGCCGACATAGGCGCCTGCCTGCAGCTGCTTGACGATCTGCGAACGGCAACGCCAGCTCAACACCGGCTTCAGCTTGGGCAACTCGGGACTCACAATTTTTGCCGACAACCGTGTTTCGGCCGAGGGCCAAAATCCGTAAAGCGCGATCCCCACCCGCACCGAATCGAGCCGCGCGGGCGGAAGTACGAGAGCCGCCGCGCTGGCAGAAATGTGTCTTTCCAGTTGCCCCGCCCCGCTGCCCAGCAACTTTTCGAGAACTTCGCATCCTTCTTCAAATTGCCGCAACTGCCCGAGCGCATATTGCTGTTCGGTCACATCTTCGGTGTTGGCGAAGTGAGACAACACGCCCGCAACTTCAAACGGACAGTCATCCTCGCCCAAAAAACCCAATTTCAAAGGTATTTCGGCAGGAAAAAAACCTTCTCTGGAAAGTCCGGTTTCCACGTGAACATGCGCCTTTGCCCGCAATCCCTTTTCTTTGAGTGCCTGTGCGGCGGCAAGGACATTGTGATCGGCAAGTGTCACTTCAACGTGGTGCTCTGCGAGCTGAACGAATTCCTGCGGATCCGTCGCGCCGATGACAAGAATCCGCCGTTTCGGCCATCCCTGCTGTTTTTCCATTTTGCGTACTTCAATGGCATCCGTTGGCGAGATTAAGTGAATAATCTCGACTTGAGAGTGAATGACCGACAAGACCTCAGCCAGACCGTGCCCGTACGCATTGGATTTCAGAACTACACCAAGCTTTGCCTCGCGTCCCGACGGGGCTCCGGAAAGTAACCCTTTAAAAACCGCGATGTTATTGGCCAGCGCAGGGGCGCTGAGTTCAACCCATGACGACTGCATGGACGACTGAATCATTTTGAGGTCCTCCCCAAATTCATTTCACATTTCCTTTATGATATTGCCAGATTTTTATCCCGCGGGCCGCTCCGGCAGCCAAGTACGGGCGGTGAGTCAAAGTCACGCCGGCCTGCTTGGGAGGAGTCAGGCAATCTATTAGACTCAAACTGAGAGATTGCCGGTCGCAGGTTGAGCCCCCTCTGGAGACAAAAAGGCTGATGAGCCACAAAATCAGTTCATACCTCAGCCGTTGCAGGGCCCGATTCTGCCTGCGTGCTGTCGGCTGCGCTCTGATTTTGACCTGCGGAAGCTCAATCAGAGCGCAGGCAAATGCCACAAAATTACTTCAGCTTGTCGGTGCCATCGTCAGCCCGCGGGGCGGCGTAGCTCTCGTCAAAAACAGAGAAACTTTTGAAGTCAAAGCGTTTAAAACCGGTGAAGAAGTTTACGGGCTCGGAACTCTTCTGAGTGTGGACCGCGCGCAGATGATCCTCGTTGAGAATGACGGTCAAATGACCATGATTTCGAACAAACTCGGCGGCATGTCATCGAGTCAGGCCCCCAAACAGCCCAAAGTCAGCGTGTCCAATGCCGATCGTCACATCGAAGAAGGCTTTCAGCGCATCGGCACGCGAACTCAGGTGGACGGGCGATACAGGGACCGGCTGATCCGCGAAGAACTGCCCAATATTCTCATGCAGGCCTCAAGCGAACCGGTGGTCATCAACGGCGAAATCACCGGATTTCGAATTTTTCAGTTCGACCAGAATTCGATTTTTCATAAGCTGGGCCTGCAGGACGGCGACGTTGTCCGCGAAATTAACGGAATTCCGCTTACCAATGTGGCAAAAACTATTCAGTTTTTGAACGGGTTGCGCGAAGAAAACCGCGTACAGGTGAATGTGCAGCGCAACGGTTCACCCGTGACTCTTGAACTTAACGTCCGATAATCATCGGCTTCAAGTAGAGGTTGACACCTCTACCCTCTTCGACTATCACCCCCAAACTCAGGAATGCGTCGGGCGCGTCGGGTGCGGTTTTCTGACTTGTCAGACACATCGAATGACGCCCCCTTTTAGAACTCGAGGTTGAATCATGGCAGTGCCAAAGAAACGTACATCCAAGTCTGTCCGCAACATGCGCCGCGCACATGACGCGTTGACCGCTCTGAACTTTTCCAAGTGCTCAAACTGCGCCGCTCCCCGTCTTCCCCACTCAGTGTGCGAAAGCTGCGGATTTTACAAAGGCCGTTTCGTAGCACAGCGCTATCTCAAGACCGACCTCGTCGCAGCCCTCCGCTGAAACGAATACTTCCGTGAGAATGAAAAGCTCGGTCAGGACTGACCGGGCTTTTTGTGTTTGGCTCTGACTTTATCTCGACTCACCGTCCGGAGACGCGATCACCATGACACTACCAAATTCAAAATCCGCCGGTCATTCGCCTTTCGCCAAACACTTTTCTGCTTCAAATAATGTTGTATTCCCGAATGAAGAAATAACTTTCGGCGGCATAAAAATGCCCGAACAGTTGATCTACCTCGACCATGCTGCGGCAACTCCGGTCGACAACCGCGTCATTGCCCGAATGCTGCCGTGGATGACGAAATTTTACGGCAATCCTGCAAATCGCCTTCACCCGATGGGAGAAATTGCCGAACACGGACTTGCCCAGTCACGCCAGACTGTTGCCGATGCGGTGGGAGTTCAATTTGATGAAATCTTTTTCTGTTCTTCCGCAACCGAAGCCAACAACCTGCTGCTGCGCGGGCTTGCCGGACACCCCATGCGCCGGAGAAACAAAATTGTCGTTGCTGCCACGGAACATTCGTCGATTCTCACAACGGCACAGGACCTCGAATCAGACGGCATCATTCTTTCAGTTCTGCCGGTCGACGCGAACGGTCAGACAGATCCCGATGCCGCAAAAGATATAATTGATGACAACACTCTTTGTGTGTGTGTCATGGACGTCAACAACGAAACCGGAATCATTCAGAAGAATCTTGCCGAGGTTATCAAAATAGCCCGTCACCGCGGCGCACATGTTCACGTGGATGCCGTTCAGGGATTTGCGCGCGGACACTTCAACACGCAAACGTGTCATTTTGATACCGCGACGGTCTCCGGCGCCAAAATTTACGCCGGTCGCGGAGCGGCTGCATTTATCGCGCGAAAGTGCACTCCGCGCATCAGGCTCCGGCCGCAACTGACCGGCGGCGGCCACGAGTCGGGCCTCCGTTCCGGTACACCGAATCTGGCTGCGATTGCCGGTTTTGCGGAGGCCGTTAAACTGCACGTATCAGAAAGAGCAGACAGACTGCATTATCTCTCGCATCTGGAATCCGTTTTCCTTTCGGCTCTGGCCGGACAAATCGACTTTGTTCAGACCGGCCGCACGGCAGAGCGCGCTGCGGGCATCGTTATGCTGCACATTGCGGGTGTCAACGCGATGAAGCTCATCGAAAATATGCGCAGTGTCTGCGTAAGTTCCGGAAGCGCCTGCAGAACGCTGCAGGCGACATCCAGTCACGTGCTCAAAGCCATGGGACAAGAAGACGATATTTCGCTCTCGAGTTTTCGGGTGTCTCTTGGCCTGACCAACACCGAATCCGAAATGCTGTCCGCAGCGGGCATCATTGCCGAGACAGCCGCGGCGTTGCGCAAAACCTCAGCGAATGTTCTCTCCTGACTTGAAATTGACCTCGGCAGACTTCGAATCCGTGATACTTTTTTAGGGACCGGTCCCTGCGGGCATCCGGCTCCGAAACAGATATTCAAAGCGCGAGGTTCTTCGATGACCGATTTGGACGTACTTATTGTCGGCGGAGGTTGCCATGGTGCAGGATTACTTCATGACCTTGCTTCCCGACGAATAAAAGGCGTTCATCTTGTCGAAGAAAAATCTCTTTCGAGCGGAACGTCAAGCCGCTCGACAAAGCTGGTGCACGGAGGTCTCAGATACCTCGAACACCTCATGCAATGGCCGCTTGTTCATGAAGCCCTGACCGAACGCACATTACTTCTTCGGGTTCTGAAAGGACTGGTTCAGCCGCTGCCGTTCGTGTTGCCCGTCTTCAAGGGAGACAGGCCCGCATGGATGCTGCGCACCGGACTCTTTATTTACGACAGTATGGCAGGGAACAGCGGCTTGCCCGTATCACGCCGCCTGACTCCCGAACAGATGTTCGAAGCAGCACCGTATCTTAACAAAGACCGCATGCTTCAGCAGTCGGACGGTGCATTCCTTTACTACGATGCCCAAATGCTCGACGACGTCATCGTTAAAATTGCTGCAGCCGCAGCACAAAAACTGGGTGCGACCTACGAAGAAAATGCGACTGTTTCGGGGATAGCTCCGCTGAATGCGGGACAAGGCTTCCGCGTGATCATTCGCAATTCAGCCGGAGAACGGCAAGTCACAGCACGTTGCGTCGTCAATGCTGCAGGGGCGTGGGCAAACGCCAATCTCATTCGCTGGGGAATAACACCTCATATCCGCTGCCTTCTCAATCAGGGGAGCCACATACTTTTCAAAAAATCCGCCGTAGCCTCCGCCAAGACGGAAAACTCGGCGGCGTGCCTGCTGCAGAACAAAGACAAAAGGGTCGTCTTTTTTATCCCGTGGAACGGACAGTGGCTGCTCGGCACAACCGAATCCGTACTCCCTGCGCGCGAACCGAGAGGTTTAAAACCGACTCCGGAAGAAATTCAGTATCTGCTGGATGCCGCACATTTGAATCTGGACATTGACACGTCCGATGAACACATCGCAGAGCGATTCGCAGGCGTGAGGACCATGCCGGTTGCAGAACGTCAGCGGGTGATGAGCGGACTGCAGATGCGCAGCGAATGGATTGAAAATCCCTTTTCGTCTCCGGCCTATCTTCAGTCAAACGAGGGACTGAACATTTCCTCACTTTCGCGGGAAACAATCATCGACGAAACTGTTCAGGGCATGTTTTCAATCTACGGCGGAAAATACACAACATACCGCGCCGAATGCGAAAAACTCGGAAACAGAATTTCCCGTCTGCTGCAAAAGGGCGGACAGTCCATGACCGGAACGGCGGAAAGCTGGTTCATCGGCGAACTGCTGAATGAGTCACCCGAATTATTCAAGTCGCTGCCTGAAACGCGGATAATCTGATGACCGAATCTGCAAAAGCAACGGCATCACGTTCGGGAGCAATTTACGCTGCTGCCGCCTATGCGACTTGGGGATTCGTTCCGCTTTTCTGGCGCGAGCTCAGACATGTTCCGCCGGTTCAAATATTGGCTCACCGCATTCTTTGGTCACTGGCTTTTTTCTTCATAATTTTCACTGTGCGAAAACAGTTGCGCGGATGGATGACTTTTGCGTCCGGCCTCGAAACGGTCAAAAAATGCATTCCGAGCGGAATTGCCATCGGGATCAATTGGGGTCTCTATATTTATGCCGTGAATTCCGGACATGCACTCGAATCAAGTCTCGGCTATTTCATCAATCCGATCTTCAATGTCCTGATAGGTTCGTTTTTTTTTAAAGAAGTCCTTCGGCCGCTTCAATGGACAGCCTTTGCTTTTGCCTGCGCCGGTGTTCTGCTGATGACCGCTGCGGCCGGCAAACTCCCGTGGATTGCACTCTCGCTTGCAGGCACATTCAGTGCGTACGGCGTGCTTCGCAAAAAATCCGAACTCAAAGGAACAAGCGGAACTGCTCTGGAAAGTCTTCTCCTTTTTCCCGCTGCGCTTGCCATTCTCCTTCATCCGGAACTTGCTCCGTTTTCCGTGCTGCAAGGTCCGGCTGACGTTCAGGCAGTCAAAACACTTCTCCTGCTGGCAGCCGGCGGAGCGTTGACCGCGTTGCCGCTGGTCTGGTTTGCCGAAGCCGCAATGCGGCTGCCCATGACAACTCTGGGTTTTTACCAGTACATCTCGCCGACGTTTCAATTTTTAATCGCGGTTTTTGTATTTCGCGAACCGTTTGACTCCGGAAAACTGGTCGCGTTTTTGTTTATCTGGACAGGTCTTTTTATTTTTGCAGCAGATTCTGTGCGACGATCGGGTCAGACGGTTCTGAAGTAAAATGTCATTTCAGGCGGCGTTCAAGCTGATCAACCTGAACGCGCAGCTTGTCAATTTCATTCGACAGGGCCCGCAGCTCCCTGAAAGACTCAAGAGTTTTCCAGAGTCCGCTGACTGCAGCCGACACGTTCATCTGAACGAGACGCGGATTTTCGCTTGAAGTGAAAATAAAACTGACGGGCAGCGCGTTGTCAAAGAACTGATCGATTCGCTCCAGCCAAGATGTCATGGTGAGTGTTTCATTGCGGGCAATCGGCGCTTTGTCGGAATTTTGGATGAGCAGAAGAATTGCCAGCAGCTGAGGAAGCGGCATTCTCTTTTCAAGTTCGCCGAGTAACCTTTGAAGTTCTTTTTGGGCTCCTTTGAGCGACAGCGGAAGCACCATGACCACCGGCGAACCGAGAGCCGGAAGCGAGTCGAGCACGCTCATCCATTCTTCGTTTTCAATCATCCTGACACCGGGCACGTCACGCACGGCATGCTCGATCAGGTCCTGTTCGGCAAGCGGCCGAAGTTCAAATTCCTCAGTTCTGACAAGAACGCACATCGACACGATATAAACTCCGGCTTATGTCTCGATCCCGAGACTTTGCGCATAATCGAGCAGAAACTGAATCTGCGGATCTTCAGGATCAACCAAATCCCTCACCGTCCGCATCGCTTCAAAAATCTCTTTTACCTTTTTGCGGCCGCCGTTGAGCAATGACTCTCTGGCAGCATGGAACAAAAAATTTTGACCCAAAAGCGAAAGCTCCTGTGGATTGATATCGTCACGCAACTCAATCACAAGAGGCACAAGGTCCCGCCATTTACGGGACGATTCAATCCACCTTGTCTGAATGCACATTGAGTGGCTGAGCATTGCCTTTCCGCACATGGCCGACTGTGATTTTGCGGCTGCAGAGGAAATTCTTCCGCCCAGCACGCCATTCCCGTAAAGCACGAGCATCCATTCGCCGGCATTATTTTTTTCGCCTTTCAGTCTGGCAATCAGCGGATTGAACGTCGGAAAGGATTTTCGGAATTTTTTCAGCAGACTTTCGTCTGCAGCACCGGCACCGGCGAATTCGGTGACGGAAACATGCTCCGAGCCGGCTGAAAGAGCCGAAAGCCGCGGATACAGACGGAGTCCGACAAAGCATTTGTCAAAAACAGCAGAAACCTCCGGAACAGCTTTTTTGGTCACGGCACTTTGCGTCAACAGAAAAAGGAGCGCATCGGTTCCCGATCCCGTTTCGTTGAGCTGACAAATGAATCTCGTCTGTTCGTTAATATCAAGCATGCCCGCAAGCGACTTTTCCCATACCGCAGAATCGGATCGCAGCAACGTTTTGTCATTCACAATTTTTGCAAGTTCGGTGAGAATCATTTTATCTGCAGTTCCCAAAAACGGATGCAGGTCCGGCAACTTTGCAAGTGTACTTTTAAACAGCGGTTCGTTTGCAAAAATCTCCGGATATTCCAAAGCGCTGATCAGTGTCAGTGACAATATGCGCGAGAGAAGCATACCGTGGAGAACTTTTTCTTCAGGTTCGCTCTTTGGAACAACCCGCACCATGCGCTCCAGAATCACAGTCAGTTCTGCAAGCGTTTCTTTAAGGATTTTGGTCTTGACCGTTTTGCTTTTTGAACTTTGAGCGACCGCAAGAATTTCGCGCCTGACGGAAAATACGCGAGACAATTCATAGCCCGCGAGCGCAATTCCCTGCTGTCTGGCCTCCGAAGGAAGACGCTGAAGAAGCTGCTTCCAGTCTTCACGTTCATCCAATTCTTCGGTGCGCAGATGAACAAGAACAATTGCAGCCGTCAGCTCGGCCGATGGCAAATGTCCTTCAGGATAAAGCGTCCTGTCCTTTTGCAGCTTAAGCAATGCCCGCGAATATTTTTGCGGATCCCGCTCAATTTTACCTTCAAGCAGGGCCTGATAATTTCGCAGAGCATCGGGTGTCGCACCCAGCAGTTTAGCGGCGAGCGGTTTTTCCTGAACCGCACCCGAGCGGGCAGGCCGCATGACCTTGATGCCGACCCACAGCAATAAAATTCCAAACAGTGCCAAAACCGACAGAGCAAGCCATTCTCTTAATTTGCTCTTTCTTCCTTTAATCGCCTCGGAGGGAGTCAGCCCTCCGTTGACCGGAGGAAGGTCATACCTGCGGCCATCGGAAGTCTGGCGAACTCCCGAATCTGACTCTTGGGGAACATCTGCCGAAAGAATATCTTCAAGAACACCGTTTTCTGTATAGTCGGCAAACCATTCAAGAACCAGAACCGGCGCCATGCCCTCGGGGGATATCCATTTCACCGAATGAAAAATATTCGGATCTTTTCTAAACAAATCGACAACATCATGGGCACTCATCGGGCCCATGACAATTTTTTCAAGCACCACAAGATGCATATGCTCAGTCGGCTGCAATCGCGAAAAACCTCCGGAACCAGCGGGAGCGCCCCTTCAGTCTCGCCCGCCTGCAGGCACCCTGCAACGTCGAAAAAGAAACACGGGGCTAGGATAAGTTTGCCTTCTGGCGTATGATTGTCCAAATCAGGTGCAACATACAAAACGAAGGTAAAACTCATGGCGAACAACCTCGGTCAGTTCCCCAAGAAAGACTTCATTCCGCCCAATCTTGTCGCCTTCCTCGCGGGAGTTCTGCTGGCGCTTGTCGTAGGTTTCGTCTTTCGCAAAATAATTGACAGAATTTCTCCGCAAAGGCCCATTGCCGCCATGCGGGCTCAACCGGCTGCAGATGTCCCCGCGCAAAAAGTCAATCTGACAGAAACCTCGCAATTGTCGCCAAAATCATTACCGGAGGCCGGCGAGGAAAAAGATGCCGATAACCTTAAGGCGGAGGTCACGCCCGCAGCACAGCCAGTCCCCCTGAAAGCAACCGATCCCGAAAAGGAGCCGAAGGCGGCAACGGCCGAAACCGCACAACCGCAAAAGGCCAAGACCGAAACTGCAGAAACGGAGACAGAACTCACAACCACGGGAGAAGTGGATTACCTTGCATGGCGCAAAACCCTCAAGGAACTCGAAGACACTTTGAGGCAGCAAAAAATTCCGGTGAATTCAGTCACACTGACTCCGCGCTACCGGCATCAGGCCAAAGGTCTGGCGATCACCCGCGGACAATTTCTGGACGTCGTGTCCCGAAAGGTGCCGGCCAATTTGCCTACGCGCAAAAATAATCTGGGACTGGTTCTTCATGCGTTGGGCACTTCAGATTTCAATCCGGAGTTGTTTGCAAAGGCTGCCGGTGATTCGGGAACACGCCTTGAAGCTCTCTGTCAGGCCGGCAAATCACGGCCTGCGTCGGAAAGTAATGAAAGAATCACAGTCATCGTCAGCAATACGCCCGCATTTTATAAATGTCTTCAGGACTGGCTGGCGACGAATCCTTTAGGCAAAAACATTACTGAACTGAGTCTCATCGGTTTTACCCGCGGTTCAACATTTTTTGGCAGCATTACGGCCGAAAAACGATTAGTGTCTCTCCAGATGTGGAACCCCGACTGGCTGACGGACAACACTGTCGCCATCGACGAAACGGGGCGCGAGAGTGTGATACACAAGCGGACCCTCCGTCTTGCAAACGTGACCCGTGCACTCGGACAGCCCTCCGATGTCCGGATGCAGATTCCCGCATCAACCCGTTCGCTCATCGGCCCGCTCGTCGAACCGAAGGACCCGACTCCGGCAAAGCCGCTTTTCATAGGCAATTTTGCGCTCGTCCCGTCACATATGCCGCGCGGCGCTCTCATCGCAACTGCGCTTGCTCCCCTGCACAAGGGTCAAGGAAAAACTGTAACAGTCACGCCGCCGGGACCCGGACGTGCAAAGGCACTGGTGCTTGCCTCTAAGGGGCAGCAGCTGCAATTCATGACGGTCACACGGGAATGACTTTGCCATGAGCACGGCCGTTTACAGTGACAACGACCAAGCCACCCGCGAACAGACGCAATGGCTTCTCAGGTTGTCGGCAATTTATCTGGCAATTCCTTTGGTGATCTTCTCCGCAAAGTGGCTCAACACCGGAGCCGGCATCATTTTACTGATTCTTATATCTTACGGACTCGCGTCAGGATGGTCCGGTCCAATCAGAAACTCTCTGCCCGCCGGCCGGATTTTGAAAGAAATTTTCAGCAAAAACCTCACAGCATTTGCACTTATTTTTGTATGGTGCTGCTTTTCAATTCCAAACTATTTACTCCCTGCGCCCGATGGACCTTCGAACATCATTGCATCGACTCTCGGCGATCTTGTCGGGTCAACTTGGCCACTGCACAGTACAACTCAGCAGCCCCGCGTCGAAAACTTCTTTTTTTATCTTCCCGCAGCAGCTCTCGGAAAAGTCTTCGGCCTGACGTTTGCCCAAATTATCCTTTTTTTCTGGACTTGTCTGGGCCTCTTTCTTTTCTGGAATCTCTTGTCGCTTGCATTGCAACTGGACAGACTTTCAGACGCACGCAGACTCATCGCAGCACTTGCTTTTGTTCTGGCGGGAGGATGGGATTTTTTTGGCGGACTTCTGAATCTGTCATCAGAAAATCCCCGCTTTGTGAGCGATCTCGAAAGCTGGGCGGCGATCGGCGAATTTTCTGCAAATACAACCTTGCTGTTCAAAGCTCCCGCCGAAACGCTTGCGCCGTGGATTGCCGCAGCAGCGGCATTGGTGGTCATGGAGAAAAAGACAGGTCAGACACTCCTTGTGCTGCTCGCCGCACTTTCATTCGTCTGGAGCCCGCTGGCGGGAATCGGCATCATTCCTTTTATTTTCATTCTGCTGATTAGAGATATTGCAGGCGGTAATGCTGATTTTTTTTCCGGCTCGAATTTTTTCACCGCACCGGCAATATTCCTTTTGGGAACCCTGTTCTATTGGTCAACCGGCGGTGTCAGGACATTTCACTGGCAGTCTTCAGAACCCGATTTTTTAAGAAATTTGATTTTACTTTTCCTTCTTGAAACAGTTGTCCTCTCATTGCCTTTTTTCTTTCAGCACCGGAAACCGAAAATCTATCTCAACCAAATCGATTTGCCTCCGCCGGTTGCTCTGAATAAAACCCAGATGTTTTTTGGATGGACGGCTTTTTTCATTTTGACAATCCTGCCGTTTGTAAAATTGGAAGGCACACCGCGCTTTTCATCACAAATATCCGTTCCGGCAATCCTTGTTTTGATTTTTTTCTGGGTCAGAATTCTGAAAAGGGAATTTACTTTTCAATACAGCCAAATCGCTGTCACCGCGCTTTGTCTTTTGTTCGGAAGCGGAGCGGCAGTCATCGAGGTTTACAGCACACTGACAGGTTCGCGGCAAAGTGTTCAGGGAAACCGGACATCAGCGGGAAACCCGACTCCCGACAACCAGCCGTCCGGTCCGAAGGAAGGCCGAAAAGATTCGTTGTTCTGGCGGTGGATAGGTCCCCAGAGCAGGCTTTTCTCGCCCTTACAGTGAGTAGTCACGCCACTTCTCGGAGTTCAGAAAGTCTGACACTCTGCTCAGCCGCGAGTACATGACGGTCAGTGAATTTCCTTCAGCCGGAACATATGTTCCCGAGCGCGAAAACGCATCGAAAGTTCTGCCGCCAAACACCCCGCTCAGCTGACTCTGTACAAGCATTTGTCCCCTGAGATAGGCGGACCTGTGCAATTTAACAGCCAGACCAATCAGTTCATCACGGGCAAACATTCCCGAATCCTGAGTCAGCTGCAGTGCCGCGCCGAGCTGAACTCCATAAATTTCAATCTCAGGCCTCACCAGTCCGGCAATCCAGCCCAGCCGGCGGAGAGCCTCGGGATCACGGGCCAGTGCAACTGTCTGAGCCCCTCTGTCCCACCCGATGATCTGCATCGAATCAAGAACATTAAGGACTGCCGAAACAAGCGTCGCAGTTGAACCGGACTCCGGCCAAAACAATTCGTCTTCCCAGAGCTCGCGCACAGCGGCTGTCTGCGTCTCTATGTCCGAAACTGCCATGGATGCCGATTCGACTGGCACTGCAGAATTTGAATTCAATCCGCGTTCAAGCACCGTTGCCACGATTCCGGGGAGCGCAAGCAAGTGAAAAATCGTGCCCCGATACCACCACAAATTCAATTGCGCATTTTCCGCGGGAGATATGAACCCGTTGCCGCTCTCGTCCTTGAGGGTCTGAATAAATCCCCACTTTATTGCAGACGAAACCAAATCTGAAGGCTTCTTTTTAACCTCGTCCTGCGCAATGCGCTGAGAAGAGACGCCGGTAATGATCTCAACTTCACCGGAGCTGCCCGAAGTCTTGGAATCACCCGCCGAAACAGCCCAACCGGCCAGTTGCCCGCATTGTTCGAGCAGCTGTCTCAACTCCTGAATTCTCTGCAAACAAAGATCGGAGCGCATTCCGTGAACCGCGCCCTCGTTGCTGCGCGGATGACTCAAAATAACCGCTGCAAGAAGAGCGGTATCCGATGCCGTAGCGCTCGAATTGATTCCCTGATTGATCCGCTTTGCAAGTTCTTTCACAAGCGCCTGCACGCGCGAGTCACGGGGATCAAAATCCGGCCTGAGTTCCGCCAGCGTTTCAGGCAGCGGATCGCGTTCTGCGGGTGTACCCGTCCTGCCGGTGAAAACTTTATGTCTGGGAATATATTCCGACCAAAAATCACCAAAACGGATTGGAGCACCGAACGCAACTTCCACACGACCGTAATTTCCGAAAAGGTAGCGCAAAGACCTGACCAGCTGGAAAAAAGATTCTGCCTCTTTTTTCGCACCGCTCAATTCACGCGCATAGGAATTATCTTCCATCACCTTGTCATATGAAATAAACACCGGACAGAAATAGGTGTTCTCGGCGCGTCTTTTCAAAATGCTGGTGACACACATCGACGTCATGCCGGTTTTCGGAGAAAGAAGTTTTCCGATTCTGGAACGGCCGCCTTCGTGAAAAAACTCCACCGGATGACCGTTGGTCAGCAGAAAATCGACATAGTTGGAAAAGACCGCACTGTAGAGTTTGTTGCCGGCGAACGAGCGGCGGATAAAAAAAGCACCGCCGCGGCGAAGAACCGGACCGGCAGGAAAAAAACTCAAATTTACGCCGGCAGCAATATGCGGCGCAGCCAGCCCTTTTCGTTTCATCAAATAAGAAAGCAAAAGATAATCCAAATGACTGCGGTGGCAGGGAACCCAAATCACCTGCCCCTTTTTGGCAATCTGAGCAACCGCGTCGAGATTGCGGACGCGCACACCCTGAAAAATTCTGGTCCAGACGAAATCAAGCAGAGTTTCCATCGCTCTGATGGTGCTGTAATTGTATTTGGACGCTATTTCACCCAGATAATGAGCTGCTTTGCGGATTTGCTTGGCAGGGTTGTCCGACTGCGAAACCAGTTTTTTAATATCCTGACTTGCCAGTATCCGCTGACTGACTGTCGCCAGATCATAAACGACCGGTCCGCAGGCTGCAGTTCGCTCGCGCTGAAACTCAATCAGCATCGATCTGCGCATGCGGCGGCCCGAAATCAATTCCTCGCCCTCGGCGGGAACCGAGAGTTCAACCGGCGCACCAAAGTGGATTCTCAGCAGACCGCCGTGAATCAGCAGCATGAAATATTTCTGAAAAATATTTTCCGTGCCTTCGTCGGGAAACAGCGAACGCAAAAATATATTTTTGTCGTTGCGATCCGGCGAGCGGCTCCAAAACACCTGAACCGGAAGAAGTACGAGCTGTCCGCGTTTGACACGATGATCCTGCATCAGGAGCTGAGACAGCGCCGGACTGAATAAATCTTTTCTGCTTCGGGGAAGAAAACTAATTTTGCGTGAACGCATCGAGAGCAAGCCGACTTTGCGAAAGCGGTTCGGACGCGCCTCGCTCCAGATTCTCGGCATCTCAAGCTGTTTGAGTGCTTTGTTGACCGCCAGCAAATCAAGCACTGACATTCGCGGAATAACGTACACCACGTCTTTTCCGGCCGTAACCCTCTTAATCCAATCCTGCGGATTTTCTGTCGGCGTCAGCTCAAGACGAAAAAGAGAACGGATGGGTGTCAGAAAAAAAAGCCAGCGGGAAAAGTGCAAACCCAAAAGACGGAACATCGGACCTACCTTATTTTACTGCTGTTCCAAGGCGGACAAAATCCAAAAGTGATTCAAGACGGTCGGGATCGTGCGTAAGAATTACGTTATCGATCAATCTCGTTTTCACACCATCGGCATTTTGAACAAATCCGGCAACGGCCAGCACAGATTCGTGAGTGATCCGTGCTTCGACTTCTGTCAGATTTTTTGCATTTCTCAGCTCGCAGTACTGGAGTTCAAATTCTGAAACCGAATTCAAAACCTCACGGGCCGCAAGCAGAACAGCCGGCGCATTTGTCTCGCCGCTCAAAAATACTTCAGCAGCCGCCCGCAGTGACTTTGGTATACAGGCAGCAGCCGCTCGCGCTGTCGCATCCATATATCGGTTCCGGCTGCTCAGAGCCAAGCCGTCTTCTTCGCGAACCGTCGTCACGCCGATAATTCTGGTGGGATGGACGATATCCTGAGTCATTCGCGAAATAATTGCGAACTGCTGATAATCTTTCAGTCCGAAATATGCACGATCTGCAGCGACAAAATTCAGAAGAAGAAGTACAACCGTGCATACGCCGGTAAAGTGATCAGGCCTGTGCGCACCGCACATCACCTGACTCATTTCATCGACACTGATCTTGGTTTTGAAATCGTCAGGGTACATCGCCTCCGGTGTCGGCGCAAAAACAATTTGCGCACCGGCTTTTAGGCACAGTTCACAGTCAGCTTCAAAAGTGCGGGGATACTTGTCAAGATCCTCGTGAGCGGCGAATTGTTTCGGATTCACAAAAACAGAAACAACCGTGATTGAATTTTCCTTTGAGCTCTTCTTTATGAGAGTTGCATGCCCTTCGTGCAGCGCTCCCATCGTCGGCACAAATCCCACGGACGATCTCAAGCCGGCATCTTCCAGAGTGGACTTCAGCGAGCCAATCATTGCCCTTAATTCCTGCCGTGTGCGCGCTACAAGAATTCCCATGGCTCACCCTCCCAAATAGGCTTTTTGCAATTTTTCATCGTTGAGAAGTTCAGCCGCATTTCCCTGCTGCACAACTTCTCCGACTTCCAGCACGTAGGCACGGTGCGCAATTCGCAAAGCCATGCGTGCATTTTGTTCCGCCAGCAGAACTGTCATTCCGTCCTTGCGGTTGAGTTCGAGTATTTTCTGAAAAATCTGCTGAACGAGCAAGGGGGCAATTCCAAGACTCGGCTCATCGAGCAGCAGCAGTGAAGGCTTGGCCATCAATGCCCGACCAATCGCAAGCATCTGCTGTTCGCCCCCCGAAAGGGTGTGCGCGTCCTGAGCCAGTCTCTCCTTCAGGCGCGGAAAAAGCTGAAAAACACTTTCAAGCTCATTGGCGAGCTGCTGATGCGAAGCCCTGCGTGAAAAGGCTCCGAGCATCAGATTTTCTTTGACTGAAAGATCCGGAAAAACCAGCCGGCCCTCGGGCGACTGCGCAAGCCCGAGTTGAACAATCCGGTGACTGGCCAAAGTGCCGAGGGATTGACCCTTGAATGTTATGGATCCGCCCGCGGGCTTCACAAGTCCGGAGAGCGACCGCATGGTCGTGGTTTTACCTGCGCCGTTCGAACCGACGAAGGTGACGATCTCACCCTCTCTGACCTCAAAATTGACATCCTTCAGAGCGACGATGGCCCCGTAGCGGACGGTCAGATTCTCCACACGCAGCAAAGTCATCGTCCCCCCTCCGCAGCAGTGCCCGAATCAGGAGTCTCTGCTCCCAAGTATGCTTCAATAACCTTGGGATCCTTTTGAACAGCGGCGGGTGAGCCGACCGAGATCACTTCACCGTGATCAAGAACTGTGATTTGCGAACATAAATTCATCACAAACTTCATGTCATGTTCAATCAGCAGAATACCAATTCCGAACCTGCCGGCGATTTCGCGGACCAAAGCAGCGAGCTCAACCTTTTCGGTCGGATTCATACCGGCTGCAGGCTCATCGAGAAGCAGAACTTTCGGTTGAGTCATTAATGCTCGGGCAATCTCCAGTTTTCGCTGAAGACCGTAGGGCAATGACGTTGACTCCCAGCCGGCAAATTCCGAAAGGCCGACAAAAGAGAGTATCTCCGATGCCCGCCTGCGAAGTTCGGCTTCCGCCGAAGACACCGAAGGCAACCCCAAGAGGCTGGCCAGACTTGTACCGCGACGTTGCCACGACTGCGCTGCAACCACGTTTTCAAGCACGGTCAATCCCGAAAAAAGTCGAATATTCTGAAAAGTCCGCGCAACTCCCGCACGCGATATGACATGTGCTCCGCGTCCCGTGAGCTCACTTTCACCCAGATACACTTTACCTTCGTCCGGATTGTAGACGCCTGTGACCAGATTAAACACTGTCGTTTTTCCTGCACCGTTCGGACCGATGAGTCCGACGATCCTGCCGGCGGGCACACTCAGGGAAAAACTTTGAACTGCAACCAACCCGCCGAAGCGGATGGTCAGATTCTCGGCACGCAATAAGACTTTTTCAGATTCCTGCTGTGTTTGAGGCTGATTCACGCCTGACCTCCTGCAGATGCACTTCTGCCGGAAGACTGCCCTCTTCGGGGCAAAACTTTTACGAGCAATGACTGCAGTCCCTTGGGGCTGAAAAGCATGACGAAAATCACAATGAGAGCAAAATAAATCATGCGCTGTTCACGTATGGCATCCGGCGCAAAACGCAGGATTTCGGGAACGGCAACCAAAATCAGAGCTCCCAGAACGCTGCCGAACAGGCTCGTCATACCGCCGATAACAACCGCCAGTACAATGATGACGCTCCGCGAAAAGTCGGCCTCATCAGGACTGATGAACTGCAGTGCATGAACATACAGGGCTCCTGCAAGGCCGGCTATCGATGATCCGACAACAAACGCAGACAATTTGCTCGCATATGTATTGATGCCAAGACTGCGCGCAGCGATCTCGTCGTCACGGGTTGCCTGTATTGCCATACCCAATCCGGTTTTTTGCAATCGAGCGATCATCAGCCAGACCAAGCCCAGCACAACAAAAACCCAAACAAGCGAGCTGAGCTTCGGAATACCGGAAAAACCGCGGGTGCCGCCGACAGCATCAATATTCTTGAGTGCGGTTCCAAGAATTTCAGCAAAACCAAGTGTCGCCATCGCAAGGTAATCACCCTGCAGGCGCAGGCAGGGAACAGCCACCAGAAAGCCCGCAATCATCGCCGACAAAGCACCGACTGCAAGCGCAGCCAGCATGACAAAGAACGGTTGGGTCAATCCAATCGCGGGCGCCGCATAAACAGTAAACGCTGCCGCCGAGTATCCGCCGACAGCGTAAAACGCCGCATGGCCCAGCGAAAGAAGCCCCGCTCCTCCGAGAATAAGCTGAAGGCCGAGGGCCTGAATTGCGGTGATTCCGAATAGAATGAGCGGCAGTACCGAATAGTCCAAAAGCTGCTGCAGCATAACTACACCTTCACCATTCTCGCTTTGCCGAGAAGTCCCTGAGGACGCAGCAGCAAAACAACAATCAAGATGAAAAATGCAGCGCCGTCCTTGAACGTCGAAAGATCATAACCGACCAGCAAACGCTCTGCGATACCCAGCACCAGACCGCCGACAAGAGCCCCCGGAATAACACCGATGCCGCCAAGAACCGCAGCAGCAAAGGCCTTCAAGCCGCTTGAAATGCCCATAAACGGAGTCACCTGATTATCGGCCATACCCTGCAGCAGTCCCGCTGCAACTGCCAATGCCGCACCGATAAAAAATGTGAGAGAAATGGTAAAATTAAAAGGAACTCCGACAAGACGGGCGGCGTTCGGCTGCAGAGCGAGCGCACGAATTCCCCTTCCGGGGCGGGATTTTCTGAGGAATAATTCAAGACCCGCTGTAACCCCGACGGCAACAAAAAATATAAGGACATCCCTGTGACGAATCACCAGATCGCCGTAATCAAAAAGTCCCTCAGGAAGCTGGGGCAAAGTGAAGGTGTTGGGATCTTTTTGCATCCATCCAAAGAGTTTGGAGAGTATGCCGTCGGGGAGTTTGGCCGGATAACTTTGCGGGTTCGGACCGATGGTCGCCTGCACGAGGTTTTGCAGTAAAAGGCTGAGTCCCACCGCCGTAATCAGCGGAGCGAGTTTACCTGCTCCGCGCAGCGGCTTATAGCAGAGCCGCTCCATGATCACTGCAAAAAATCCCACAAAACACATCCCTGCAACCAGCGCTGCCGGCCAAGGCAGTCCGAGGGAAATTGCATACATGACAAAGTAGGCGCCAATCATAAACAGTTCACCATGGGCAAAGTTCACCAGCTGGAGAACTCCGAAGACCATGGAATAACCAAGTGCAATGAGGGCATACACACTCCCGACCGCCAATCCGTCGGCAATATACTGAAGGAGTTCGAACACCTTTGAGTCACTCCGTGACCATGAGAACAAACACAGAGAAGGCTTCCGTCAGGAAACCTTCCCGTCAGCCCAAATCAACTTTTAATTTCAGGGATTGACCCGAGTGAGGAATTTAAATTCTTTTTCGGAGGTCTGGACAATCACCGCAGGTTTGACTGCATTTCGGTTCGGATCAAGGGTAATCGTGCCGGTGATGCCGTCGAAATTCTTCATGGCCGAAATTGCATCGCGAATCTTGGAAGGGTCATTGCTTCCGGCCTTTTTGACTGCAGCGCGCATAAAGAAACCGGCATCGTAACCCAGTGCTGCCATAGCTCCGGGGTTTTCTTTGTTGCGGGCCTTGTACTCCTTCACGAACTCCTGCACGCGCGGGTCGGTGTCATCGGCAGCAAAGTGGCTCGAAACATAGTGGCCGGCGGAAGCTGCAGGACCTGCAATCTTAAACAAATCAGGACTGTCCCATCCGTCAGTTCCGAGGAACTTGGTCGTGAGTTTGAGCTCCTTGGCTTGGCGAAGAATCGACCCCACCTGAGTGTAGTATCCGGGAATGAACACAACATCCGGCAAAGCGCGACGCACTTTGATGAGCTGTGTCTTAAAGTCGCGATCCTTCTGTGAGTATGAAATCACGAGGTCGTCTGCAATTTTTCCGCCCGCTGCGGTAAACGCACTCTTGAACGAATCCCGCAGACCGCGGCTGTAATCGGAATCGGAGTCAACAAGGATTGCTGCTGTCTTGGCCTTAAGATTGGAGACAGCGAATTTGGCCATAACAGCGCCCTGAAAGCTGTCGACAAAGCAAATTCTGGAGATGAAGTCCTTGCCCTTGGTGATCGTATCGTTGGTCGATGCGTGAGTCATGAGAGGTATTTTTGCCGATTGTGCAGCGGTCGACGCGGCAATCGTGTTGGAGCTTGCAACTTCGCCGATGATCACGTTGACCTTGTCGGTCGCAATCAGCTTGTTCACTGCGGCTGCAGAACCCGAAGGAGTTCCCTGTGTGTCTTCAACCTTCAGATTCAGAGTCGGGCTTTCTTTGCCGGCTTTCTCAAGCGCCAGCTTGAGACCGTTGAGGGATTCCTGTCCGAAGGTCGCCTTGTCGCCGGTCAGAGGAAGAATGACTCCGACCCTGACTTCCGAAACAGCCGCAAGCGAGGACGGCATAATTCCGAGTCCTGCAGAGCAGACAACAAACGAAAGGGCAGATAAAATCACACGTCGATGCGGACGATTGTTCATAGTCATAAGACGAACTCCTGTAGGACGGGTCCCGGATTCCTTGGGAAGAACTTCAGTTTGTGAACTTAAACGCTCCTCTGGTATGTCACCGGAGTCGGGAAATTTCAAGGGACACGGCCGCAATCTGCACTCCATAGGGGCAACTCATGCGTATCTTTATCGCTCAGACAAGAATTAAAGCTGCAGCTCCCGGGGCCAACTTTAAATCCATAGAGGCCGCCGTTGCACAGGCCGGCAAAGAATCGGCTGAACTTGTCGTATTCCCGGAGATGGCCCTGCCGGGATATTTTATCGGAGATGTCTGGGAACGGCCTTCATTTCTCAAGGCGTGTGAGGAATTTAATCAACGGATCGCCGCCCTGAGCGGGGCTACGCCGGTTATTTTCGGAAGCGTCGGGATCGACCCTTCCAAAAGGAACGAAGACGGACGCGTGCGCAAATTCAACGCTGCATTTGTTGCACAAAACGGCCGTCTGCTCGGCAATCCCGCATTGAACATGCCGTTCTGGCCCAAAACACTGATGCCCAATTACCGCGAGTTCGACGATTCAAGACATTTTTACGATCTCCGAAAGCTTGCACTGGAGCGCGGAGTCCCGCTTGAGCAATTGCTCAGCCTCGTTCATCTGACGCTTAAAAGCGGACAAACGCTCCGAATCGCACTCGGAATTTGCGAGGATGCATGGAGTGACGATTATTCCGCACATCCCTACGAAATTTTGGCGCGTGCAGCGCAGCCCGACCTGATCGTCAATCTCAGCTGCTCGCCTTACACAGCCGGCAAACACGTCAAACGCAGAAAACTTTTCGGCAAGCTTTCAGCAGCTCAAAATTGTCCTGTGGTCTACGTCAACGGCACGGGCACCCAGAACGTCGGCAAGACCATTTTTACTTTCGACGGAGACAGCGGCCTGTATCAATCAGGGAAATTTTATCCGGTTGCTCCGGATTTTGTGTCGGCCTGCAAATCCATTGATACCAAAAATCTTCCTCCGGCTGCTGAAACAACTCCAGCCGGACGCACGGCTGAACTGCATACTGCGCTGGAATCAGCCTTGAGCTTCATCAAGGAAGAATGGAATCTCCAAAAGGTCGTCGTCGGCGTCAGCGGTGGAATTGATTCTGCCGTTTCAGCAGTTCTTCATTCCCGCGTTTATGGTCCGGAAAATGTATTCTGCGTGAACATGCCCTCGCAATTCAATTCGGCATTGACAGTCTCTGCTGCCGAAAATCTCGCCCGCAACCTCGGTTGCCGCTACGCGTCTGTTCCCATCGACACTGCAGTACAATTGACGTTGAAGCAGATTCAGGACGTCCGGACTCAAGGTTTTCCAATCCCCGAACCGTTACCCTCTCTCGTGCAGGAAAACATTCAGGCGCGGGATCGCGGGGCGCGTGTCCTTGCAGGAGTTGCCTCGGCGATGGGAGCTGTTTTTCCCTGCAACGCCAACAAATCCGAAACGACAGTCGGCTACTCCACACTTTACGGCGACCACGCGGGATATCTGGCCCCGCTCGCCGATCTCTGGAAACAAGAAATTTACGCCATTGCCAACCATTACAACACCGTCGTCTTCGGCTCTCCGGTCATTCCGCAGGAAACAATCAACGTCGTACCGAGCGCGGAACTTTCGGCCGAGCAGGATGTGACGCAGGGCAAAGGCGATCCGCTCTGTTATCCTTATCACGACGCAATTTTCCGGCTTTGGGTCGAAGATTGGAACAGGCACTCTTTTGAAAGCACTCTTCAGGCATGGGACGACGGTTCGCTCAAGGAACTTATCGGTGACAATGCAGCTCGCCATATGCAACAACTGTTTACTTCCCGCGAACAATTTGCAGCCGATTTGTTGCGCTGGTGGAATGCATACTCAGGAATGGGCACCTTCAAGCGTATGCAGGCGCCGCCGGTTCTTGCACTGACGCGCAGGGCCTTCGGATTTGATCACAGAGAAGCCGCCGGCCTGCCCCTGAGCCGCTGAATTTGATCATAAACATCAACAGGAGCTGAACATATGCTTAAAAAAGTTCTGCCTTTAATTTTCGGACTTTCAAGTCTGCCCTCGCAGTCATCAGCCATCGAAGAGCCCAAGTATACCCGAACTGCCGAATTCAAAGATTTTGAAATAAGAATCTACGCACCTGTTCTCGCCGCACAGACCGAGGTTGATGAAAATTTTGACAAAGCCGGAAACAAAGCATTTCGTGTGCTGGCTGATTTCATCTTCGGAAACAATACCGCCAAATCCAAAATCGACATGACCGCGCCGGTGATTCAAAGATCCGGCGAATCGGTTAAAATTTCAATGACAGCCCCCGTCACCCAGAGCAAACAGGATTCAAAATATCTGGTCCAGTTCACCATGCCTTCAGCTTTTACCCGCGAAACACTCCCTCAGCCCAACGACCCGCGCGTGCGCATCGTTGAAATTCCTGCCCGCACACTGGCAGTTTTCAGCTACTCCGGATCGTGGTCACAAAGCCGGTTCGAAGAAAAGCTGTCACTGTTCAGGGCCGCGCTTGCACGCGAAAATATCGTGACAGTCGGCGAGCCGACTTTTGCACGCTTCAATTCACCATGGCAGCTCTGGTTTTTGAGACGCAATGAAATTTGGCTCGAAGTTGCCAAACTTAAGACCCAATTGACACCCGAACAGTACCGCTGCACGCAACTCAGCGAAACCGAAAAGCCGTTTGCAAATCAATTTTGGAATCACAAGGCAGACGGTTTGTACGTCGATGTGGTATCAGGCGAGCCGCTTTTTTCATCGAAGGCGAAATTTGACTCGGGTACAGGCTGGCCGAGTTTTACAGAACCCCTCAACCGCGCCGCAGTCAAGACTTTTACCGACAATTCGCATGGCATGATTCGCAGTGAGGTCCGTTCGTCGCGCGGAAATTCTCACCTCGGACATGTTTTCGACGACGGTCCGGAGCCTGCCCGTCTGCGCTACTGCATCAACTCAGCGTCTCTGCGCTTTATACCGTTGCTCGGACTCAAACAGGAAGGACTCGGAATCTACCTTTTTGAATTTGCGGACAAGCTGAATTTACAAATTGCGACACTTGCCGGCGGGTGCTTTTGGGGACTCGAAAAGCTTCTCGGTGAGATTGATGGTGTCTATGAAACCCGCGTCGGTTATTCCGGCGGACTCGACCTTCAGAGCGGATATGATCAGGTGAAAACCGGCAAAACCGGCCATGCCGAAACCGTTCAAGTGCTGTTTGACCCGAAAAAAGTCTCCTACGAAAAAATTCTCAGGGTCTTTTTCAGCATCCACGATCCGACGACGCTCAACCAACAGGGGAACGACATCGGAACGCAGTATAGATCCGCAGTTTTCACGCACTCTGCCGAACAAAGGACAACTGCGGAAAAAGTCATCCGTAAAGTTGATGCTTCAGGAAAATGGAAAAACAAAGTCGTGACCCGCGTGGAAACCTACACCGGTTTTTCCGTCGGTGAACCCGAACATCAGAAATACCTGACTCGGAATCCCAAGGGATATACCTGTCATTTTGATCGCAAATTCAAATTCGACTGACAATTGGAACCCGAGCGCGGTGAACGGCAAAAAAGGCCAAAAAAAACAGAGCCGGCGTGCGGCTCTGCGGCTTCACCGTCAAGGTAAGTTGGAATTACGTTCATCTGGTGCAGGTTTTAATCGTGCCTAAATGTTTATTCCATTCTTCATTGCTTATAACGTTATTCGGCTTGGAAACGGGCTTTCTGCTGCCAATAACGTACCCTGCGCTCTCCATTGTTCCAATGATGTGAAGCGGCAATCCGCAATAAGTGCGTGCCTTTTTTTCTTTTGTCTTCGCCTCGGCAAAAGACGGCGCTGACACCAAGAACAACGACGCTGCAAATACAGAAGAAAATCTGATAATCCTACCGAACATAATGTCCTCCACGTCTGGCGGCTGACGATTCAACGACGCCAGAGGACTCATTCGGACAATGCCGGCAGAACTTGAATACAAAGCGCCAAATATCAATAATAATTTAAAAAAACCACTTTCCTCGCATTGATAAAAAATCGTCAATTTCCGGCCTTTGACTCAATCCCGCTCAAAGGACGAAAATACAAATGGGACTGCAAGACGTTCGGAGGTCACCCAAAAATGAATTTAGGACATTCAGGATTGATGCTTCTGATGACAGCCGGATTGCAAGCCTGCGCACAAAAGCAATACGAGCTTGAAATTCGTCTCATTTCTGACGGAAAGCAAATTGCAGCGCCGCGCCTCGTCGTCAACGAGGGCGAAAAATCATACGTAACAGAAGATTCCAATACCAAAAAAACAGAAATTCAACTGACTGCAAAAGAGCTGAACGGCAAAATTAATCTCGATGTGGTGCTTCGGACCGAAGAAAGCGAAGGTAAGAACAAAACGGTTCAGACAGGAAGCTTTTTGCTGGCCCTTTCCGAGGGACAAAACATGTCGGTCAACTTCAGCAAAGACAACTCTTATGCCGGCAGCTTTATTTCAGGTTTCGAAGTGACCGCAAGACGGGCTCAGGTCGCTTTTCCCGATCGCGGGAAATAGTTCTTGAGCGTTATTTTTTCCTGCTTCCAGACACGGCTGCCGCGGGTCACTGTGGCAATTCCAACCTTCAGCCGCTCCGATATTTCGCGCTGCGGTGTACCGGTTGCAAGTCCGTCCAGAATTTCCAGCCGCTGTGCAAGCGCATCAATCTCGGAATTGGTCAAAAGTGAGCGCAGCAGACGGGTTGAGTCCTCGGGGCGCGCACTCTTCATGAAGCACACGAGTTCGAGCAGCGCCGTTTCAGCCTGATCCATGAAAACCTCTTTTTTTAACGATGGACGGGTACTGTGCCAAACTTCCGCTACCGGCAGCAAGTCAATGTCGTATCAAAAAGTGAAATTGATTCAGCCGGCTTTGGGTGGAAGCTGCGGAGGGGCGATTTCTTCTGCCCGCGGCTGCAGTCCGTCTCCGCCGACGCTGGCCCGCGTTTTGATTGCAGCTCGGGACACATAGCAAACGGTATCGATGTGGGTGACGATGTTTTTCAAAAAATGACGGCGGGCACGCACCACGCAGCGGGATCTGGACAAGTCCAATACAATGACCGGCTCTTTGTCCTGAGATTTGCGGAAAAGCTTCAGAACCAGAAAGTCGACTCTCGGGTCGGGATCAAACTCTATAACAGCCGCCTTCAGATCATCCCAATTGTGGTGATTTTCCCTAAATCGCGTGCAAACCTTGACGCCCGAAAGCCCGACGAGAATCCTTTTAATTCCGCTCAACTGAATAACTACAAGCATCACCGAAGGGAGCAAAACGAGGAAGAAGAATGACAAAGCCATGGTCATAACTTCGTTGGGACTGGCAAAATTCACGCGCGAACTGGAAATGAGAAACAAACCGCACCCGACGAGGCCGACCACCGATACCCACAACTGACTTGCGGGAAAAGCATAATACCAGCGTCCTTCCGAAGTCAGGTCACTGAATAAAACCACTTCCCGCTCTTCTGTAGCGCGTTGTTCTATCTCCTGAACAATTTCATCAGAGGGATTCGGGAGCTGTGAAAGCAAAAGAAGAGTCTGGTACGACTCTTCGAAACGGCCCCAAGAGTCCAGAATTTTCGCCTTCATTCTGAGAGCTTCAGGGTTACGCGGCGCAAGATCGAGGAGGTTCTCCACAATGTGGAGGGCTCCGCTTCCGTCGCCGGCATCGTACAGTTTTTGTGCTTCGTTCACATGTTTCATACTGATTGTTTCGGTCAAATCAGCAAAACGTTGAGTCTTCACGAGGCATGAAAATGCCGCCTAGCCAAACGGCTGGCGGCATTTTCGAACGATTACGGCAGCCTTAAGCAAGCCCCCGTTACCCTTGAGCAACAACCCAAATCTTGAATTCAGCCGAAACTTCGGGGTGAACCTTGACGGAACCGCGGTAGACACCGACGCGCTTGATGTCGTCGAGGATGCTGATTGAACGGCGATCAAACTCATAGCCTTCCGCTTTGAACGCATCGGCAAGTTCCTGAGTTGTCACAGTTCCGAAGATTTTGTCTTCCTCACCGACGGCCTTCTGAACCGTAAGAGAGACAGAACCGATTTGAGTTGCAAGTTCCTTGGCCGTTGAAAGAGCCTTGGCTTTGCCCAGTTCAGCCAGACGCAACTGATGCTCAAGTTGAGCTTTGTTGCGCGCATCGGCAAGAATGGCCAGCTTGCGCGGAAAAAGGAAGTTACGGGCATAACCGGCTTTAACCTTAACAAGGTCACCGATATGGCCAAGGTTTGGAACGTTTTGTTGAAGAAGAACCTGCATGGGTTTGACCTCAGTCGAAAATCATCACTCCGAAAACGGAATCCACCGCCTACACCGCATTTTTGGATTTGGCAAGACGCTTTCTAAAATCGTACGCATTATCCAGAAGCCCGAGAGCCGCGAGCGCAGCGACAAGGGTCAATGCTCCGCCCTTCACGGCACTCACGAGCACAAGAACAAAGAGAATCAAAAACAGCCCTGCAAGCGGCTTCATTCGGGCATGAATCACCACTGCGCCCTGAACCGCGAGGGCTGTCAGAACCGCCAAAGCAGCAAATGCCCCCCAGACGAGGACCACACCCAGCGGAGCCGCAGGAAGCCACTGTGAAAGCTCGCTGTCGCCCTTCCAGAGAAGCGAGAGATAAACGAGTAACCCGAGCGACGGCACAGACGCCCAAATGGGCACATCAAAGGCTCTGAAGTTCCAACCACGGGGCTCCGCAAACCGAAACCGGTAGCCAAGCAAATCAGCGCTCGAAGGCGGCACGGGATCCCGCAAAACGCTGCGGAGGAGGCTGTCGATGCCTGAGGCCGCATCGGTCGGCTTGGCAACTGCCGGAACAACCTTTGAGTGCGAAACCACCGAAAGTGGAGCCGCGCTGCCTTCAGGCCGCGACACGAAACCCGACCTGATTCCTGTCATGCTTTCCTGAGTCTGCGTGAGCAGTCCGACCATTTGCGCCGGAAATTCACTCCCCCGTTCGAGCACGTAAGAAATAATCGAACGGATGCGCTCTCCCTGTGTAAACGCGTAGTCTATGAGTGCCAGTGTTCCGAACAACGATGCCAAAAGCGACAGCGACAGAGCTCCTGCCTCCGAAAACAAAAACCAAGCCAGCCGTTGCCAGTCCGTCAGATTAAAGACCCTTTGCAGAGGTTCGAGAGCAGCGGAAGATTTCAGCTGCTGAAGAATTTGCTCTTTGTTGAGGTCCGGCCGCACCGGCAAACGCGCCAACTCGGCGGTGACCCATTCTTCAAGATTAAATCCCTGTGGAACCTGCAAAAGAAAAGACAGCAGCAAGGCGACCGGCAAAGATAGAATCGCCAAAGCCCACCAGACCGGCATTTGCCTCGACCGCAAAAGCAGAACGATAACGAGCAGCGGAGCGCTGAGAAGCCCCGAGGTGCCTGCCATGGCAAAAACCGGCTGATGACTCAAAATTCCCAGAAAATAGAGCCCCAGCGAAACAACAATAAGAAGAAAAATTGAAGTCCGAACACGCAGAACGGAAGCGACCTGCGCAACATGATAGGCAGCCAGCGGCAACACAAAAGCCAGCAAACTGACCGCTATAAGCAGACCCGAGAACAGAAGACCCGCGGGCCGCCTGTGCTCCGCGGGTCGTTCAGGTCTGTTTCCGGACGGACTGATTTTCCTGTCAGGAATAAACTTCATACGCCTCGTCTCTCGGATGTGAGATCAGAAGACAGGAGTGTTATTACTCCTCGTCACGTCCACCGCGGCGGGCTGACATGGAATCGCCTTCAGCGCGCTCGCGTGCCTGCTCGGCAGCGCGGGTCGCAGCGGCTTCTGCAAGCTTCTGCAATTCAACGCGGCGGGCTTCAACATTCACAGCGTCTGCCAGCTTGATGATGAGGCTGCGAAGAACGTTTTCGTCGAGCTTCAGAATACGCTCGAGCTCGCGGGCGTTGTCCTGCGAGGTTGCAACGTCGAACACGTGGTATGCACCGCGCGTCACCTTGTTGATTGGATATGCCAACTTGCGGACACCCCAAGTATCTTTGCGGATGATTTGACCGCCATTGTTGGCAATAATACCTTCCCAGCGGGTCAGCATCTTGCTGAGTTCTGCTTCTGGAAGGTCAGGTTTCGTAATGATCATTGCTTCGTATTCACGCATTTTAAAAACTCCTTCTGGATCGCTGCGTACACAAGGGAGCCCCCCCCATTCCGCGAGAGGAGCAAGGAGATTCACCAGACCGTCGCGCATAACCGCTCTTGAGCAGACTTGCAAGCCTTCCCGCACGGCACCCCTGCTCGTTGCGTTGATTTTTCCCTCGTTTGCCATCGCAAACCTGCAGGCTGAAAGTTTTCCTGCGCAACACCTGATATCCGAGGGCTGTGCGGTCAGCCTGCCCCTGACACCGGCAATCATTGGGGTTTTCAGCACGGAGCTGGAGT
>RFOM01000001.1 GCA_009926615.1 Pseudomonadota bacterium | reverse complement strand
AGACGGCTGCACAGGAATTGCGGAAGTTGGGCTACAATTCGATTATTTATCATGCCGGCCTGCAGGCAGATTCAAGAAAGTCGGTTGAAAACTACCTGCGTCAGTCTGAACGCAAGGTTGTCATTTGTGCAACTCTCGCATTCGGGATGGGAATCGATCTGCCTGATATTCAGCTGATTGTCGTTGTCGGTTTTCCCGCAAATCTTGAGGAAATGTTTCAAATGATGGGGCGCGCCGGACGGAAGGGAGAACAGGCACGTGCCGTTGTTGTCTGGTCAGGCTCGGATCCCAAAAAACGCTCCTTTCAGTTTGACCGCACGATGCCGGACTTGCGTGTCATAAGAGAACGATTGCAGCTTCTCAGTTCACTTTTTCCCGGAACGGGCCAAGCGAAGCCTGTCCGCAAAGAGGACATGGCAAGAGCGCTGACGGGCATGTTCAGAAACGAAAAAGATTTGGATTCGGCGCTGGTGAATCTGACCTCGGTGATTTCCATGCTCGGAGGCGGTGCAGGATTGGATTCCGTCAGGTCGGACTGGATTTTTGTGAGAATCGCCCGCGCTGAAGTATTAACCGAAATGCTGTGTGAATTGCCCGCCGGTCCTTCCCGAAGGCGCTTGGTTCTTGAATGGATCCGACAGCGTCTGCCGTCCGATAATCTCCACATGCTCGAATTGAAAAGCTGCTTTTCTCTGCTTGAAATTTCAGATGAACTGCGAATTTCGGCAGCAGGAATTATTGAAGTGTTTCGCTTTTATGCAGGAAACGGAAAGCTCGAATTCAAGCAGATTCCGTCGGCAGAATCGTCAAAGTTTTTTCTGATTTCCGGCAGTATGGGTGACCTCTTAAAGAGTCTCCCCAAATATCAGCGCTGGCGGACGGTGTTGCAGGAAAGCATGCAGGCCCTGTCGACTTTTGTGACGGCGGAACGATGCCGGATGGCAAACGCTGAAGCTTTGTTTTTGGGCCGAGCCGGTGGCTCAGCGCGTTCTGATTATTTTTGCGGCAGATGTGATCTTTGTATGACGCGAGGCAAGGGAACCGGTTCAGGCGAAATCCGTCGGATTGCAACCTCTCTGACGCTCAAGGGTGTTGAAGGCTTGCGGTAATTGTAAAATTTTGATGCAATCACAGAGAGTTGAATTGGGCTCTCATCACAGGGATCGTTGTGAACAAGAAAAAAACGAAAAAAAAGACTGTAGTCGTCAAGGCAAAAAAAACAGCATCTGCGGTCGCGGAGCGCAGCGGTGGTCCGACAACTCTTAAGTTGCTCGCCCGTCGCGAAACCGAATTCCCCACGACCTCCAAATTGCTCAGAACCAAGAGGTCATTTCGCCATCTGACCGGTGATGAAGTTTTCCGCAAGAGCATCATTGACGGCACAACGCTGACGAAGACTGCGACGAAAGTTCCCAACTACGAGATCATTTCACAGGCCCGTGCCGTTCGTGCCATTACCGTCGGTCTCGGTGTCCAAAAACCCGGATACAATATTTACGTTGCCGGTGTTCAGGGGACAGGAAAAACCAGCGTTATAAGAGGCTTTCTGAAGAAGACAGCCGAAACCCAGAAGACACCGTCGGACTGGATTTATGTTTACAATTTCAAGAACACTGAATCGCCGCGGGCTATAGAAGTTGCGACCGGACTTGCAAAAAAATTCAAGAAGGACATGGACGAGCTGATTGATCAGCTGACGACCGAAATTCCCGATGCGCTGCAGTCCGAGGAGTACGAGAACAACGTCAATTCGACCGTGAATTCGAGCAATGAAAAGAAAGCAAAGCTTTTCAGTGAACTCGAACGCACATCCAAAGCGATGAACTTTGGCGTGAAGTCGACAAGAATGGGGATTGTGACGGTTCCGATAGTTGACGGAAAGCCGCTCTCCGAAAAAGATTACGCTGATTTGAGTGAAGATCAGAAAGAAAAAATTGAACTCGAAAGAAACCAGCTCGAACCTGAAGTTCTGGATTTCGCCAGAAAGGTCAGGTCCATAGAAAATGAAACAAAACAAAAACTCGAGTCCCTGCGTTCGGAAATCGGTGACTACGTCGTAAGTGCTGCAATGCAGCCGCTGATGAAGGAATATGCAAACAACAAAGCAGTCGTAAATTACCTGAATGAAGCAAAAGAACACTTGCTTGAGAATATCGAAGACTTTGTGAAAGACGAAGATGAAGAAGGGGAAGATGATGACGGACCCGTGCCGCATCATCTGAGAAAGGGCGACGCCTACCTTCCCTACCGCGTCAATGTTTTCGTGGACAACACCGAGACTCAGGGCGCGCCGATCGTCATCGAATCCAATCCGACTTTTTATAACCTGTTCGGCAAGATTGAAAAGAACATCGAGTACGGAATTTACACCACCGACTTTAAGATGATTAAGGCCGGTGCGCTTGCACGGGCGAACGGCGGTTATCTGGTTCTCAATGCGATTGACGTTCTGCGCAACCCGCAAGTTTGGGAAACGCTCAAAAGAGTTCTCAAAAACCAAAAACTCTTCATCGAAGATCTCGGTGAGCAATACAGCATACTTCCGACGAGCGGCCTGCGTCCCGAACCCATCGCGTTGAACGTAAAGATTGTGCTTATCGGCTCCGACTGGATCTACCGGATGCTTTATCAGTTCGACGAAGATTTTAATAAGATTTTCAAGATTAAAGCCGATTTCGATCTTCAAATGCCGCGCAACGAAGATACGGTGAAAGATTACATCAACTTTGTAACGACGCGGACGCAGGTCGAAAATCTGCTGCCGTTCGATGCATCCGCAATTTCCAGCATCGTCGAATACTCGAGCCGTATCGTAGATGATCAGGACAAGTTGACCACGCGGTTCAGCCTTATCAAGGATCTCACCATCGAAGCGGACTTTATGGCCAAAGAAAGAAAGGCCAAAAAGATTACCCGTGATGATGTTGAAAAGGCAGTGGACGAGCGCTACTTCCGTTCGGCACTGGTTCAGGATCATCTGAATGAAATGGTCACCCGCGGCGATATCCTGATTTCCGCGAATTCACGGCGTGTCGGCGAGATCAACGGTCTGGCGGTCTATAATCTCGGTGATGTGTCGTTCGGCATGCCCACCCGAATTACCTGCCGGACGTACAAAGGCAAGCCCGGAATTGTGAATATCGAGCGCGATGCGGCTCTTTCCGGAAAAATTCACAATAAAGGCATTTCCATTCTGACAAGCTGGATAAATGCCGTGTTCGGCAAAAAAGATCCGGTTGTTTTGGCCGCGACAATTTGCTTTGAACAGAACTACAGCGGAGTGGACGGTGATTCGGCGACACTCGCCGAAATGGTTCTTATCCTCAGCACTCTGGCAAATCTTCCGATTGATCAAAGCATCGCAGTTACAGGTTCGGTCAATCAGTTCGGCGAAGTTCAGCCTGTCGGAGGAATCAACGAGAAGGTTGAGGGCTTCTTCCGCGTCTGCAAAATCAAGGGTTTCAACGGCCGTCAGGGCGTTATTATTCCGGTTCAGAACATGAAGCATCTTATGCTTCAGCGCGAAGTTCGCGAGGCGGTTGAACGCGGTGATTTCCACGTCTGGTCGGTGACAAAAGTCGAGGAAGCTTTCGAGCTGCTGACAGGTTTTGTGGCCGGTGACTGGGATGAATCGAAGCAGCGCTTCCCTGTCGGTTCAGCCTTCGCCGAAGTGGCGAAAGCTTTGCATCCGAAGTCTTCGCAAAGTTCTTCCGGAAATGACGAAAAAAAACAATCAAAGACTCAGGAAAAGCTCAAAGCTAAAAAAGCACCGCCCAAAAAAGTGAAAAAGCGACCCGTCAGGAAATGAGATTTTATACTCTCAAAGAGCATTTTGAACTGAGAAATTCGAAGAGTCTCGCCGGAAGGGCGGGCACGGGACGTTTTTTTAAGTTCAGAGACTATCCGGGGTTCAGCGACGGTTCAGGAGCGGTGTGGCCGGTGACGTTTGCCGACAACAGCTTGGCGGACAAACTCATCGAAGGTGCAATATACAGCTTCAGTGTTTCGGGAATTCAGAGGAATCAGGGGCCGGTTTCAAAGTACAGGGACAGGGAAACGTTTCTTTCCATGTCATCTGTTTGCTTTGAATCGGGGATTGAGTCTTCGGAATGGTCGCTTTTTTCAATAAGCGATCCGCGCGGATTGCCGATTTTTTCGGGAAAAGAAAATCCCCTGCTCGGGACTGCATTTGTTGAGACTCAGACTTCCCGACGGCTCCGGATTCTGAACGGGCGATCGGAATCGATCATAAGAGTCAGAAACTTTTTTTGCAGCAGCGGTTATTCGGATCTGGATTCTCCGCAGTTGGTTCTGTCGGGGGGGATTGAGAGATATCTTCATCCTTTCAGGACCACCTACAGCGATCACCGCGGACAGTCGTGGCAAATGGAATTGCCGACAAGTCCCGAGTTTGCCCTGAAGAAATTAGTTGCCGAGGGAGCATTCAAAGTTTTTTCGCTGACCCATTCTTTCCGGAATTGCGGAGAGTTGTCCAAACACCACGATCCGGAATTTATGATGCTTGAGTGGTACAGAATCGGCGGTGATCTTTCTTCTCTTATTCGGGAGACACAAAAGGTCATTGAGACCGTCTCGTCGGTTGTGCAGGGGGCGGTTGTTCTCCCGTCCGGAGCGTGGCCCGTTTTCAAAGTGAGGGATTTGTTTGAAGCGCAGACAGGCATTGACCTGATTGCCTCGGATGACACGGAAAATTTCCGGTCTGCCGGAATGTCCAAGTGCTCATCTGTTGTTCCGACAGATACGTGGGACGATGTGTTCTGCAAGCTTTTCATGGAATTTGTCGAGCCTTTTCTGGCTTCGCAAAAGGCATGTTTTGTGACTGAATATCCGGAACAAATGGGTGCTCTGGCGGCAAAGACTCTGGGCCGGAAGGGTTTTGTTGATCGGTTTGAGGCTTACATTGACGGCGTAGAGATCTGTAACGGATACCGCGAGCTGCTCGACGAAGCTGATTTTGCAAGTCGCAGTCAAAGTGTATTCAGGCAGCGTCCTGATTTGTCAGCAGATCCTCAATTCGACAGCGCCATGAAAGCAGGTTTGTATCCGTGTGTCGGGAATGCACTGGGTTTAGACCGGCTGATTGCCGTACTCATGGGTACGGCATCGATTCAGGCAATCCTCCCGTGGCCTTTTGCCAGTCGCTTTAAACAGGGTTCGATTGCCCTTGAGTAGATTCAGCGCGCACCGTATTTTTCGGGTAATTCTCTGAAAGGCAGTTTTTCGAGCGGTGCATCGGTGGCTTCGAGTGTCGCTTCGTATCCCGTGGTGATTTTTCGGCCAAGCCATTGCACCGGTGCGGTTTTCACGATGAAGTGCTGACCCAGTTGATACAGTGTCTTTCCCTGACCAATCGGAAACGAAAACAGAAAAAGCCAGATAAAGCCCGTAAGAAGAAATAAACCGGCGGTTCGCAGCATTTCTTGCTCCCTTTTTCTTTGGTTTTTGACAATCCTCTTTTTTCAATTGTGATAGAAGCGTTGCAGGAGCGTAAGGCAAAGTTCACCTACGGGGGACATGTTCAATGGCAGATGGGAAAAACGTGCCGGCACTTGAAATTCTGCATTCAAATTTATCCGACTTTTTCGCAAAGTTTGCGGATAAATACGGGGCTCACATGCAGTGCGGATCCGGATGCAGCAAGTGTTGCGTCGGCGGTTTAACGGTCTTTCCGGTCGAAGCGGGCTATATCGTGCAGTGGTTTGAAAATCTTTCAGACGCAGACAGGCTGACTTTGCGTAAAGTATGGAGCGGGGAGGGTTCAGATACGGCGAGAGACACTGCAAACACATGCAGTTTTCTTCATGCTGGCAGATGTTCAATTTATCCGGCACGGCCTTCGCTTTGCAGGGCTCAGGGTCTTCCGTTGAAGGTGGCTTCTGATTCCACGGACAAAGAAAATAAAAATTATGAACTCAGTTTGTGCGAATTAAATTTTCAGGATGAGGTTTCAATTCCCCCTGCGGCTGAATGGCTTGATCTTGAGAGAGTCAATATTCTCCTGTCTGTTGCGGAAAAGTTCTCCAAAAAAGACGAAATTTACGAGTCTTTGAAGGGGATTGCCGAGCCTCAGTCGGACCGGATTTCACTCAGTGACCTGCGTGAGCACCTCTTGCACAAGAAATGCTAGGCATATAAAAGAGGCAGACTTCTCTCGAATGGAGTCGATCATGAAGTCTGCCATGCCGGCACTGATGCACCGCGCTGTAGTTGTCTCTGCATTGGGATATTTTGTAGACATTTATGATCTGATTCTGTTCAGCATTGTCCGCAAAAAGAGCCTGCAAGAGATTGGCGTGCCCGACGCGGAAATTCTGAGTGTCGGCTTTCGGCTCATCGACCTGCAAATGATTGGGATGCTGGTGGGCGGAATTATCTGGGGAGTCCTTGGAGATAAACGAGGACGGATCTCGGTTCTTTATGGCTCAATTCTGCTATACTCTCTGGCTAATCTTGCAAACGCTTTTGTTCATGATGCCGGCACGTACGGGGCACTCAGGTTTATTGCCGGTGTCGGGCTTGCGGGTGAGCTTGGTGCGGCGATTACTCTTGTCAGTGAAGTGTTGGGCAAGGAACTGAGAAGTGCAGCTGCCGGCGTTGTTGCGGGTTTCGGCTTGCTGGGGTCCGTTGCTGCGGCGTTCATCGGCGAGTATCTCAGCTGGCGCTGGGCATACGGAATTGGCGGCGTTATGGGACTTGTGCTGCTGTTCCTCCGGATGCGCACAGGCGAACCGGAAATTTTCAACAAAATAGCACTGTCTTCATCAACTCCGCGCGGCTCATTTTTTGCATTTTTTCAGGATCGCGAACGCTTTAAAAGATACATTTCGTGCATCGGGCTTGGCATTCCCGTGTGGCTGGTTGTCGGAATTTTTGCGACTCTGGCTCAGGATCTTGCCGCTGCCCGCGGGCTGTCGTTTTCTGTCAAGGCATCGACTTCGATCATGCTGGTATACATTGGTCTTGCAATCGGTGACCTGACATCCGGAGCAATGACACATTTCGTCGGCAGCAGAAAAAAGGTTATCGGCAGCTTCATGATCGCTGCACTGCTTTTGTCTGTGTTGCATTTGACGGTCGGCGGAGCCGGTCAGTTTCTTTTTTATTCCACTCTCACACTTTTGGGCGTTGCAATCGGCTACTGGGCGCTTTTCGTTCTGACGACCGCAGAGTCTTTTGGAACCAACCTTCGCGCGACCGCGACTACCACGGTCCCGAACTTCGTCAGAGCATCACTCGTTCCGCTCAACCTGATTGTTTCTCATTTTGCAGCCTCGGGCAAAATTGTCACAGGCGCATGGATCGCCGGTTTGGTTGCCTTTTCCTGCGCGTTTTATTCCTTGTTTGTCCTTCGGGAAACCCACGGCCGTGATTTGGACTTCGTTGAAGGTCAGGAGACTGTCTGATGAATTCTGATATTTTCTGTGGTCTGCTCAGAAGATTTTTTGCTGCAGCATTCGTTTTTGTATTTGTTTTTTCCTGTGCGCCTGAAACTGTCGACAAAACCCGATCAGGCCAAAGCGGCTTCGGGTTGGGCGGTGATACAAGGCCGGACGATTTTTATTGCCCTGCCGGATACCGCTACGACAACCTGTACCACCTCTGCGAGGGTACCAAAGGTGTTCTGGGGCCGTTCAGTTTCGACATGGTCGACAAATGCAAGTCGTTCGGAGGCGGTTCAGCCTGTGACGGGCTGCACTGGCAGACTGAATTTGCCCATGGAATCAGAGGAACCGGAAAGTGCCCGCTGGGTACCCACTGGGAAGGCGAGCTTGAAGTATGTGCGAGCGGCGCTCATGTCTACGGGCCTTTTTTGAGATCACAATATGACAAGTGTATTGCTGCCGCCGGAGGTCCCGCATGTGACACCATGCGATGGTCGCTTGAATTTTTCGATTCTTTCATGAGGGTCGGAGGCGAGAGAAACACTGACATCGGAGCCAGATTCAGTATGGCGGAACCGACCGACGGTGAAATTTCTGAAGTTTTGTCTCTTTGGGCGACCTATTATCGTATTCCGACGGTGACCAACCGCGGTTCTGCCGGAATACCGCTGCTTGACATGGACGGCAATTCTCTCGGTGTCGGCTTGTCGCGAATCGACTGGTGCAATGCGGCTTTGGAGGGTTCTGTTCGGGTTGTTGATCAGAGCGGAAAAGACACTGTGTTCAACTATGCCGGCAATCGTCAAAGTTTCAAGCAAACCGATTGTTCCGACTACGTCTCGCTGCCGGGGCTTGCCTATTCCCGTTTTTACGCCGCAAAGGGTGCTTTTGGCGACGGTGTTGCAGGGTATCATCTGAAGCCTTACCGAACGATTGCAGTTGATCCGGCTTATATTACGTATGGAACTCTCATCTACGTTCCGTCTGCACGAGGAACCGCATTGATTATGCCTGATGGCAAACAGGCTGTTCACGACGGATATTTTTACGCAGCGGATACCGGAGGTGCGCTGCAGGGCCGGCATATCGACGTTTTTATCGGCAGTGCAGGCGAAAATCCGTTTTCATTTGTGCGTTCGAACAAGAACGGACTGTTCAAAGCTTATATTGTAAGTTCGCGCGAGAAATCCGATAAACTCGAGTCGGTGCACAAAACCAGATAGTCGTCAGGCACCGTGGTTTGTGAAAGGTTTTTATCCTTCCGAAGGACTCTCTTCCTTTGTCTTTTGCCCCGAATTGGATTTGGTTTTGTTTAAAAGTTGACTTGCCTTTGTTTTGAGTTCGGCGGGAGTTGTCGATTTATAAAAACTCACCGCATCGGATTTCGGATTTTTTTCCAGCTGCTCGGCAAGTTTCAGGTACGCATCTGCGGCCTTGGAGGTCGCGGCGGATTGCAGGTCTTTTATTTCGCCGAAGTTTTCCGCTACATAAAGGAACCGCGTCAGAGATGCATGCCACAATTCTTTTTTCCAGTAAAAATTACCAATAAACATATGATGCTCTGCGAGACGTCTTTTTAAAGTCAGCATTCGCTGCTGTGCTTCGGGAATGTGTGACGATTTCGGGAATCTTTGAGTGAGGTCCGCGTATTTCTCAATGGCCTTCAAAGCGGTGAGCTGCTCACGGTCAACGGCCTCGGGGCTTTGAAGATCATATGCTTTTGCAATGCGGTAAAGAGAAAAATCCGCCTGCGCATGGCTCGGGTTTCGTCTCAAAAAGTCGTCGTAGTTGGCTATACTTTCCGGATACCTTCGTGTGACAAAAAAAGCATCCGCCTGAAGAAGATCGGCTTCGGCTGAATACTGGGAATATGGATACCGGCTTTTGTATTCATTGATTTCCTGAATGAGCCTTTCCCAAGCTTCGTCCTTTTTGAGGCCTCTCAGTCGGACAATCCCTTCTTCGGCAGTTATTTCCGATATCGGCTTTACTTCACAAGAGGTCAAAACAGGAGTTGCAGAAAGGACAGCAAGCATCAATGCGGGTGTGCCAAAAACTCTGAGCAGATTGTTTTTTCTCATTTCAGTGTCCTTTCATTTCCTGAGTCAATTCGACGAGAACTCCGCCGGTCGAACGTGGGTGAATAAAAGCAATGCGTGTATTGTGCGCGCCGTATCTGGGTTCGGAATCGATGAGTTGAATACCCTCTGCCTTGAGTTTCACAAGCCATGCGTCAAGGTCGTCGACTTCGAGCGCAATATGCTGAATTCCTCCGCCCCGTTCGGACAGGAATTTTGCAACAGGGCTGGCATCCTCGGTCGGCTCAAGAATTTCAAGGCGGCTCTTTTCCGCCTGATAGAATGAAACTTTGACCTTTTGGTCCGGAACCGTCTCCTCGCCGTCATTTGCAAGTTTGAGAATGTTTCCGAAGAAGTGTTTTGCCGTTTCGGCCTGTTTGGGAGCGATGCCCAAATGATTTATGCGCAGGACTTTCATTTGACTGACCTCAGAAATTTCTTGGAAAGTTCACCTGCAAGAGCAAGTGCCGGCCGCGTTCCTTCTATCACTTCATCAAGCTGATTTTGCTCTGCCTCAGAAATAAGAGCCAGAAAATCAGGTTCGACAACATGGTGCAGGGCGCGCAGGATCTCTTTGACAGCGCGTTGTTTTCTGACTTCGTAACCCTTCGGATGAGTTTTTTCAAAAACGTGATGACTCTCAATCGAATGCATCACATCCTGCAGGCCCTCTCCGGTCGCCGAGCTGGCGGCAATAACCGCGGGCGTCCAAGCGTCAGGATTGTCCGGAGCGGTGTTTTCGTGGAGTTCGTTTATCATTCTTGCCGGACTGGCGAGATCGCATTTATTGACGATATAAACATCAGCCAATTGCAGAACTCCCGCTTTCATCAGCTGAATTTCGTCGCCGCTGTTGGGCATCAGAACCAAAAGGGTGGTATCGGCAAGTTCGACAATTTCACCTTCGCTTTGACCGATACCGACCGTTTCAACGATAATGTAGTCAAAGCCCAAAACGCCCGCGAGACGAATGGCACTGCGCGTCGTTCTCGCAACTCCCCCGAGAGCACCCCTGCTGCTCATCGAGCGAATAAAGACACCCGCATCTTTAAAATGTTCCTGCATACGGACACGGTCGCCCAAGACTGCTCCGCCTGACAGCGGAGAGGACGGATCAACTGCGAGGACGGCTACAGTCTTTTGCTTTTTGCGGATTTCCCTGACGATAAGGTTTGTCAGGGATGATTTTCCCGCACCGGGAAGTCCCGTTACTCCGATGACCCGTGATGTGACGGGTGATTTGAGTGCAGGAATGGCGGACAAAACTTCCATGGCAAGCAACGGCTCGCTTTCAAGGAACGTAATTGCTTTACTTAGAGCTCTGACCCTCGAACGCCAGCCGTCCGACATGCCTTCGAGAAGTTCTTCGCCTGTCAGCAGTTTTGTCAGTTGGCTGATATCGACCGAGCGGATGATTTTCATGTGCCGTTCTCATCCGCTTTGGGAGTGAGTGTGCAAAGCAGATCTCCGACGGAAACACTCATGCCGGAGGTGACCTTAATATTTGTTATTGAACCTGCGCATTCGGCCTGAATCCGATTCTCCATTTTCATGGCTTCTATTGTAAGAAGAACGTCGCCTTCGGCAACTTTTTGTCCTTCCGCGACGAGGACCGACAACACTTTACCCGTGAGAGGTGATTTTTGTTCACCTCCTCCGACCGGAGACTGTGTTTTCCTGATGGCAATCGGTTTGACCTGCTCTGCAGTGATTCGGCGGAAGGTTGCAGGCGCGCCCATTTTGATTCGGGAATCAGACCCTTTCAGTTGAGTTCCGGACCCTGAAAACTGAACAACCGTGTTGTCGATGCAGACAGACCTGCCGTCGGCATGAAACCTGACCGAGAGTTCGCCCGTGACTTTCAGATTTTCATCTAATTTAAGAGCCGGATAAGTTTTTCCGGCCTGAAATCCTTGCGAAAGAATCTGGTCCGATATTTCAAAGTGCCATCCGGTCGCGTCGCCTTTTTGCTGAACTCTGAATTTCATTTGTGTTTACTCCCTCAGTCAGCGGCGTGTGGCATCAAGGCGGTGAGCCTGTGCCCATGGATTGTCGGCTGAACGGGAATCGGTGACCGAACCGCCCTGCGTGGAATGATTGCCTGCCGAATCAGAGTTTTGATTTTGTCCTTTGCGCATCAATTGAATTTTCAGCAGCGAAGCCAGTGCTGATTCTGCAGTGAAGGTCTGCTGACCCGCTTCAAAATCTTTGAGCAGTTTTTCGTTCTCTTCGACAAACCGCGTCGTGTACTCGCCTCCCCTGAAAGCCGCGCTGCGGATGACGGCCTGATGATAGGGGATGATCGTTTCCACTCCGTCGATAACGGTTTCACCGAGAGCACGGTAGAGTTTTGCCAAGGCGTCATCTCTGTTCTGGCCGTGGACAATGATTTTGGCAATCATTGAATCGTAGTGGGTCGGAATGCGGTAGCCTGCGTAAAGATGAGTATCGACTCGGACACCCGGTCCGGCGGGCAGTTCAAGTCTGCTGATTTCACCCACTGAGGGTCTGAACCCGTTAAACGGGTCTTCGGCATTGATACGTGCCTCAAATGCCCATCCGCGAATCTGAACATCTTTTTGGGAGAAGCCGAGCGCTTCGCCGGCTGCCACCCGAAACTGCCACTGGACAAGGTCAATTCCTGTAATCGCTTCAGTGACCGGATGTTCAACCTGAATGCGCGTGTTCATTTCCATGAAATAAAATTTTTCAGGGGACTCCAGAATGAACTCACAGGTGCCTGCGTTGACGTATCCGACGGACTGAGCTGCTTTGACAGCAACCCGACCCATTTCTGCGCGGGTCTCTTCGGAGATATAACTGCTCGGAGCCTCTTCGATGAGCTTCTGGTTTCTGCGTTGAATCGTGCAGTCGCGCTCAAACAGGTGAATCGTGTTTCCTTTGCTGTCCGCAAGAATCTGGATTTCCACATGCCTTGGACGCTCGATGTATCGCTCGCAAAAGACATCCGGATTTCCGAAGTAACTTTGTGCTTCGCGCTGACAGGCATTGAATGAATCTTCAATTTCGGCATGCCCGCGAATGACACGCATGCCGCGTCCTCCGCCGCCGGCTGCAGCCTTGAGAATCACCGGATAGCCCAATTGCTCAATCACTTTTTTGAGATCGTCTGCATCTTTCAGCGGTTCGTTTTTTCCGGGGGAGCATGGAACTCCGGCCGCGGTCAAAGCTCTTTTTGCAAAAGTCTTGTCACCCATGGCGTGGATTGCGGACGGAGACGGTCCGACCCACACGAGTCCCGCCTCCAAAACTGCGTTTGCAAAGTCGGCATTCTCGGACAGGAATCCGAATCCGGGATGAACTGCTTCCGCACCGGATTTTTTTGCAGCATCAATGATTTTGTCGATGCGCAAATAACTGTCCGAACTCGGGCCGGCGCCGATGAACCATGCCTGATCGGCCATTGAAACATGCCGGCTGTCGGCATCGGCTTCCGAGTACACGGCAATCGGTGAAAGTCCGAGATCGCGGCAAGCACGAATGACCCTCACGGCGATTTCGCCTCGATTCGCAATAAGCACCTTGCTGAAGGGCCGGTGTGTCAGGTCGTTGTATTTTTTTACGCTGGTCATGTTCTTCGAGTCCTTGCTCATGTTCTAAAGAGGAATGTTTCCGTGTTTTCGGCGCGGAAGATTCTTCCGTTTGTTTGCATTCATGCGCAGGGCGTTGATGAGTGTCTTTCTGGTTGACTTTGGTTCGATGATGTCATCGATGAATCCCTTGGACGCAGCCACATATGGATTCGCGAATGTGTCCCTGTATGTTTCAATCAGTTCCTTGCGCTTTGCTTCGGGATTGGCTGATTGGGCGATTTCATTTTTGAAAATGATATTGCAGGCTCCTTCGGGCCCCATCACGGCAATTTCAGCCGAAGGCCATGCAATGTTCAAATCTGCACCGATGTGCTTGCTGTTCATGACGTCGTAGGCTCCGCCGTATGCCTTTCGGGTAATCACGGTAAAGCGAGGAACCGAAGCCTCTGAAAATGCGTAGAGCAGTTTGGCGCCGTGCTTGATGATACCGCCAAACTCCTGCGCGGTGCCGGGGAGAAATCCGGGAACATCGGTAAAGACGACCAGCGGAATGTTGAACGAATCACAGAATCTGACAAAACGGGCGCCTTTGATGCTCGCGTTAATATCAAGGACTCCCGCAAGGGCCATTGGATTGTTCGCTACGATACCGACTGACTGACCGTCGAGCCGCGCGAATCCTGTGATGATGTTTTTTGCATACATAGGCTGCAATTCGAGAAACGATCCGGAGTCGCAGACCCTCTTAATGACATCATGCATATTGTAAGGCTGATTGGGATTGTCGGGAATTATCGTGTTTAATTCTTCGTCACCCCGTTCCGCCGAATCTGCGGATTGAATCTTCGGCGGACTTTCAAGATTGTTTTGCGGCAAGTATTGCAAAAGATTTTTGACGAACTGGATTGTTTCGTACTCGTCGGCGCACGCCGCATCGGCCACACCGCTTTTTACATTGTGAGTTTCCGCGCCGCCGAGAGTTTCAAAATCAATTTCCTCTCCCGTCACGGTTTTGATCACATCAGGTCCGGTAATGAACATGTGCGATGTGTGTTGAGTCATGATGATGAAATCGGTGATCGCCGGTGAATACACCGCTCCGCCCGCACACGGGCCCAAAATTGCGCTCACCTGCGGAATAACGCCGCTGGCTTGGGTATTTCTATAGAAAATCTCTGCATAGCCGCCGAGGCTCGCGACACCTTCCTGAATTCGCGCACCGCCGCTGTCGTTCAGACCGACGACAGGAGCACCGTTCTGAATTGCAAGATCCATGATTTTGCAGATTTTCTTTGCGTGCATTTCCGAGAGGCTGCCGCCAAAAACAGTAAAGTCCTGAGCAAAAATGTAAACCGGTCTGCCGTTTACGTTTCCGCATCCGGTGACAACGCCGTCACCTGCAAACTTCTGTTTGTCCATTCCAAAGTCTGCGCAATTGTGAACAACGAATGAATCAAATTCAACGAATGTTCCTGCATCGACGAACTCGGCGATTCTCTCGCGGGCAGTCATTTTGCCTTTTTTATGCTGAGCTTCGATGCGGTTTTTGCCCCCGCCTTCAAAAGCTTTGTTTCGCTCCGTTTGAAGGCGGGCGATGGCCTGAGATGTTGTCAGCGTCACGGTTACTTCTCCAGCAGTCTTTTGATTTCAGAAATGACGTCTTCAATTCGGGTCCCCGGTGTAAAAATTGCTCCGACTCCCGCTTTTAGAAGTTCAGGAACATCGTCCTCCGGAATTATGCCGCCGCCGATGACCGGAATGGAGGCCCCTCCCTGCTTTTTGAGAGCGGCCAGAACCCGCGGAAAAAGCTCGAGGTGAGCTCCTGAGAGAAGCGATAATCCAACGATGTCGACATCTTCCTGCACCGCGGTTATCGCAATTTCATCAGGAGACTGGCGAATTCCGGTGTAAATCACTTCCATGCCGGAATCCCTGAGGGCTTTTGCGATGTACTTCGCTCCGCGGTCATGTCCGTCGAGGCCGGGTTTGGCAATCAGCACTCGGGGAGTTTTGGCAAATTTTATTCCTGCAATTTCCACCGATCCGGGAGAATTCGGACTGCCGCCGGAAGAGCCTTCCGGACTGGAGGGTGTCAGGTAACGGTTCATGGTCTGCTCCGCTGGTCTGCATCCGTGCTCAGGGCACCAAAATATGCCACAAAAACTCGGGATTTCTTCACTATCTGCCGCAGTCTATTGCCTTGGCTGATTTTTGCAACTTGCCAAAAACTAATCTGGCCGCTAGAGGGAGTCCCAGTCCACTTGAGGAATGAATATGACTGTCGGCTGGTCAGCTTTACGGCTGCATTCGCTTTCGCGGAAGGTGCTTGACGCAACCGGTGGCCGCGGACGTGCAAGCGTCGCGCCGCTCGTCATTGGGGTTTGCGGCGGCTCGGGCAGCGGCAAAACCTCTTTTTGTGAAAAGCTGGTTGAGATTCTCGGGCCGGATCAGGTCGCCTACCTCAAACAGGACGACTATTATCGAGATTTGAAGCATCTGGATCTTGAAGACAGGGTTCACGTCAACTTTGATCATCCCGATGCCATAGAGTTTCCTCTTTTATGCACTCATCTCGATTTGCTTGCGGCCGGTCACCAAATTGCCATTCCGCAATACGACTTCAATTTGTATACGCGGACCCGAATCCAGCGCATTGTATCACCTCGCCCTATTGTTATTCTGGAGGGAATTTTGATTTTCTCCGATACATCTCTGGAGTCGAGGATTCATCACAAAATATTCATCGATACGGCTGAAGAAATCAGATTCCACCGACGCATGCGGAGAGACGTCAGGGACAGGGGCCGGACTCCTGAATCTGTGACCGAGCGGTTTCAGGAAACCGTCCGGCCCATGCACGAGCAATTCGTTGAACCCTGCAAATACAGAGCCGATCGGGTGATTTCCGGTGAAATTCCATTCGAACCCGTCATCATGGAACTTTCCTCTTTTTTGAGTCAGCCCAAAAAGCGCACGTGACTCTTTTTTCCGAAATTGTGCTAAACAGATGGGGTCTTATCCGAACGCAGGCAGGAGGATTCCCCAATGAAGCTATCGGCGCGCTGGCTTAAGCAGGAGCACCCTTTTGAACTGGAGTTTGAAGGAAGTTCCGCTGCCGGCGTGCAGACGCGGACCGGAGCTCAGACGGCAGAGGACGCACCAAAACGTCTTCATTCTCCCAAAGAGTTGGTTGCTCTTGGAATTGCCGGCTGCACCGGCGTGGATGTGGTTTCCATTTTGGCGAAAATGCGCCAGCCGCTTGAAGATCTCGTCATTGATACGGAACTCGAACAAACAACCGAACATCCGAGAGTTTTTAGCCGCTGCGAGCTGACTTACCGCTATTACGGTCCGTTTCTCGAACGGGATCGCGTGGCCCGTGCAACGGCATTATCCTACGGCAAATACTGCGGCGTAAGTGCAATGATTAAACGCAGCGGGTGCCATTTTATTTTGCGCGTGTTTCTCAATGACTCCGAGATTACTGCCGACGTTGAGGGTTTGCTTGCCGAAATTGGACACACCGAAACGGCCTCTTCGCCGCAGACTGCGCGAGCCGCTCTCCTTATTACCGGCAACGAAATTTTATCCGGAAAAACTCAGGACACGAACGGGCGATTTCTGGCCCGAAATTTAAGCACGATGGGCATCGGGATTTCGGAATTCAGGATAGTCGGTGACGAACGGGCAAAGCTGATTGCAGATTTGCAGGAGCTTTTGAAGCACAACGACATGGTGATCATGACCGGCGGACTTGGACCGACCAAAGATGATTTGACCGCCGAAATTGTGGGCGAAGCATTGGCGCGTCCGCTCCGTTTTTCGCCTGAAGCGTGGGAAGTCTGCACAGCAGCGTTTGAAAAATTGGGGCGGAAAGAAATTCCGGAAAGCAACAGAAAGCAAGCCATGTTGCCGGCAGACGCGCTGGTCTTGGCCAACCACGCGGGCACTGCCGCCGGTTTTGCGGTTCATACCGAGAGTCCGTATGGCCGAAAAACCGTTGTGGCACTGCCGGGAGTCCCTTGGGAATGCGAGGCCATGTTTGAAGACGAGGTCAGGCAACTTCTTCCGGAAGTCAAACGACCGATCAGACAGTGGGGTCCGTGGAATATTTGGGGCATCGGAGAGTCTGCGATTCAGTCTCAGATCAAAGAAGTTGAAGACAAAATTGCGCGTAAGCTGCCCGATGTTGAATTTTCATTTCAGGCCCATGCCGGCTACGTGACATATTTGTTTAAAACCCGCACCGAAGCCGGAATGAATGCGAATCCCGATCTTTCACCGGAAGAGCAGGAGTTTGAGCAGATTCTCGGGAATAAGATTCTTTATCGCGGTGCTGAAACTCTGGTCACGCGGCTGATGGATGGCTGCAGGAAAGCGAAAGTTTCAATTTCTGTCGCAGAGTCCTGCACAGGAGGCCGAATTGCTTCCGAACTCACCTCGCAAAGCGGCAGTTCCGACTTTTTTTATGGCGGAGTTGTTGCATATTCGAACGTGCTTAAAAGCAGTTTGCTTGGAGTTTCCGAGCAGATTCTGACCCAAAACGGGGCCGTCAGCCGTGAGGCGGCGGCGGCAATGGCATCCGGTGCTGCTGCACTCATGTCAAGCCGTATTGCACTTTCTGTAACAGGCATCGCAGGCCCGACAGGAGGGACTCCGGAGAAACCTGTTGGGACAGTCTGCTTCGGGCTTTCCCTGAAGCACCTTTTCGGAGAGAATAAACCGGATCCGGTGAAGTTTGCCGAATCATTTGCACGGCTGACTGAACAAGGCTGGGTATTGGTTGACGGCAAGGAAGTTATTTTGGTTGCCGAGCGATCATTTGGCGCTCATTTGACGCGCGATGTGCTGCAAAAAAGATCTTCAGTTTTCGGTCTCTGTTCGTTGGTTGCAGTTGTTGAATCTTTCAGAGGTTATTGCTGCGAATGATCAAGCCAAGGGTCGCACTTATATTTGTCCTGTTGACGGCTCAGTCTGCAAAAGCAGAAATTCTCGCTGATGAGGATATAGAGTCCATTGAGGCTCCGCCGGCACGGGTCGCAGGTGCATCGGAACACGAGTGCGGGTTTGCAGCATCCGTAGGTGTGGCTCTTGGGCGTGGCACAATTGAATTTCCATACGGACCACCCGGTTTGAATAACTATAAAAGTCAGGCCGGCGGCTCAGGCCTTTCGCTGAATCTGAAAAAATCAAAATGCGCAGGTCGGGGGCCCGACCATTTTGGAGCAAAGGCAGGAATCACCAACTATTTTCCATCGGGCGGCCGAATTTATGAAGTTCAGGCTGTCTCGTGGAGTGAAATCAAGATTTCGGCCAATGCCGAACAGGATCTGTTTCAATCAGGAGGTCAGTTACTTTCCGGCGTAGTGGAAGGGACTTTGATGTATGACAGATTCAACTATGCAACCGGAACATATGCGTCACAGTATTTTTTGATCTCCGGCGGGCTCCGGCATTCCGTATTTACACGACTGTTTGACCATCCCGTGCTGCTTGGTCTGGATGTGTCCGCTGCACCGGTTTTGCTCAGTCGGATTATGACAAAGTATGATTCTGCAAAGACTTCGCCGTCCGCAGATTCTACCTTAGTGAGTCTGAATCCCGACCGCCGTCTGACGGGCACTGATTTTTCGCTGGGCAGCCGCTTTGCTTTTTCCTCTGAATTGAATGAGGGCTCTGCTCAGGGATTCAATCAGCTTCAGCATGAGATTGAATTGCTCTGGGTGTCCAAGAACCGATTTTCGTCCAATTTTATTCTGGAGAAAGAATCCGGCGGGAAACTGGTTTCCGAGAGAGATCTCAAAACAAAATCTGCAACATGGATATTGCGCTGGTCTGAAAGAATTTAAACTTTTTTTATTTGTTTGAAGATCTTTTTCATATCAATTGCAAAATTCGCATCCGTGAAGACATTTTCCGGCAATTTGAGTTTGTCCGCAATAATGGCCTCAATTCTCTTGATATGCAGATTTTTGCGCTCAAGCTGATTCTTTGATGCCCACTGCGCAGCTGCAACAATCAGTCCGGACACCTGTTCGGCGGTCAGTTTTTCCGTATTTATCGTAATGTCGAAATCCGAGTGGTCAAGGATGTCCAGACCGTACAATTGCAGGTAGCGCTTGCGATTTTGCTCGTCCCGTTTGAGTGTTTTGTAGAGGACAGACTCGTACGTTGCAGCCTTTTCGCTTTCGCGCTGGTTGATTCGTCTTGCCCGCGCTTCGAGCGGGGCATGCAGCCAGATTCGAAGGTCTGCATCCATCAGCCATGCAGCCAGACGCGTGCCCAAAACAATGTTTTCGTGCAGCGATGCACGGATGCAGCGAAGGTCGGTCAGATAGTCAAAAATAAAGTTGTCCGGAGCCTGATTATGAAGGTCCTCGAAACTGATTTCGAGGTCTTTGGCGAGGTCTCTGAATGTGTAGTTTACAATGTTGAGACCAAGAGCCCGACCGACGTTTGTCGTCGCTGTGGTGTTTCCGCATCCGCTATGTCCGGAAATCGCAATTCGCATGGGAAAATTCTCCAGTTTCTGCACAATCAATGCACAATAATAAGCTATCGCGGGTTATTTATCCAGAAAGTGTCAAACTCTCTCAGTTTTTGCAGGGACAGTTCAAATTCCTGTTCGTCGGTGCTGACAACAAACCTGAGAAAGCCGGGCAGGCCGGTCCAGGTTGAATTGTTCACCAAAACTCCGGTTGCATCGAATAACTTGTCTGCGACTTGATCGGCAAGTGCTGTGACAGCTTCGTTGTCGGGCATTTCAGCTGATTTTGAATCAATGTTGAAATATTTCCACGGGCATGCGCTCAGAAAGAGGCCCCCTTCGGGCGGGATGACGTTCCAGCCCAATGAGTTCAGCAGGTCCGAAAGGCGCCGGCTTCTTTGGCTGAGGACTTTTCTCTGGTTCTCAAGAAAATTGTGAATGTTGTGGTTGCTGTCGTTCAGCGCCTGATAGATTTTTTTGGCTGCGTATCTCACGGTCGAGTGGGGAAGTGCTGTGAGACGCGATTTCATTGAACTCAGAGTCTGATTGTCCGGCGTGAACGCCCAGCCGAACCGCAACCCGCCGCAGGCAAGTTCTTTGGACAGTCCGCCGAGAATAACTGCGGGCACTTTGGACATGAAATCTGCGACGGGTTCACGGCCGAACTTCAGTGACCGGTTATTCCGGTCAAATTCAAGTCCGCTAAAAATTGTATCGAGTATCAGCGCGCATTTATGCTGGCGGAGAACCTCAACAATCTCGTTGATTTCAGATGATGAATAAATTGCGCCCGTAGGATTGACCGTCGGTGCATTCAGATACAGCCAGTCGGCACCCGAAAGGGAAAGTGTTTTTTCCAGTTCCTGCACGTTTATTTTGAAATTATCCTGAACGCGGGTTCGCAGCGCAACATGGTTTGCATTGAAATAACCGCATGCAGCCGCGAAATACCCGTATGCACCGTTCGGGATAATAATTTTCTGTCTGTTTTCTGAGATCGATTCGAGCAGCGCTGAAAAAAGCGGGGCAACACCGTTGCCGGTTAAAAATTTTGAATCATCTGCGTCCTGCAAATCGAATCGCTTTGCACAAAATTCCCTGACTGCGGATTCAACACCGGCATCCTGAGTTGACAGAGTTTGACGCAGAAAGCTGTCCATTATTGCGGAATGCACGGCCGGAGGACTCGGCAATGCATTTTCGCCATAATCCATCCGGATAATTTTGTTTGCAGAGTCGCGCTTGTGTGCAGTCACAGCCGGATGGGAAAAAGCCTTGCTGACAAACGTCGGGAGTTCGCGATTTCCCGGGTTTTGTGAAGGGACCGGCAGCCGGAGTGAATTGATTTGATTTCTGCGCAGGTCACTCAGCTGGAAATTCAGCAGGTCAGAAAATATTTTTGAATAATATTTTTGGGTGAGTAAAGGAGTCCGGCTGTAGGAAAGTTCCGCTGCGGCCGTGACATTGTCCAAAAGGTCCGAATTCTCCGAGAGCAGAAAACATAATTCCAAATCAGGATACACTTTGTTTCTGATGAGTCCGAACAGCAGTGTCACGTGTTCGGGCAGTGCCTGTTCAGTCAGATATGACAATACACCGTGTGTCGGCTGCTGACTTGAAAGTTCAAACTGTTGCGATAAATCAATCAGTAATTTGGCTGAATTTGACTTACAGATTTCGCTTAGCCGAAGAAATGAATCAACGGTTTTAATTTCGAAATCCTGAAGACTGACAACAACGGTGTCAGGCTTGAGCTTGTCCACAAGTCTGCAGACTTCATCAACGCGGAGCGGGGCTTCGAGAATATTTCCCGCATTTTGACTGAGTGCGGGCTCATTTTTCCTGAAGAGCGTGAAAATGTCTTTTCCGGCCAGTGTCAGTTTCGGTTGGTTGATGTGTAAATAATTCTTAATGATGCAGCGGCGGGAGTTGCCCACGAAAATACTTTTCGCGCTCAACGGTATACGCCAGTAGCTTCTGAAGAATTGGGCAATCTGGCGCCGGAGCTGGGGCTCGCCTTCTGTATCCGAATAGGGCAAAAACGGCTTTTGCAGAAGCCACTCGGCAAGGTTTCCGACGAAACTTAACTTCTCGTCTGCCAGTTCTTCTTCGCTGAATGATAAATCGATCGCGTTTCTGGAGTCTTCAAAACCGGACTGGTTAATCAGGTTGAAAATTGATTTGACGGGTGCGGGATGATTCAGTGCTGCCTCATAGACCGTCAGACTGTGAGAGATTCGTCCGCCGCGTTCCGTGTACGCTTTTGCCGTGCGGGCACAGACGGGCTCATTGCTGCTCAGCGATGTGAAGAACTCAAAACGGTGGCTTGTTGTTTTTTCAATCTCGACCAGCGGGCCTATGTCGGTGTCCTCTGCCTGCCACACTTTTGTTGACCAGATTTTCTTCACCGCAAAGCCCCTGCGGGTGAACAGTCGTTCGAGTACGGAGGACCCGGGGCGACCGCCCAGATTTAAAATGATCTTGGAGTTTGGCTTTCCGACGAGTATCGCTTCTTCCAGTGCGCGGGATATCAGGCCAAGACCAAACTGGTCTTCAATGTATCCCTGTTTTTCGCAATAATTGCTGAGCGAATAGAGAAATTCGTCATCCGACTTTTCATCTATCAGTTTGTCGGCGAGAAGCGGCTCGGGACTCAGGACTTGAGGGATGCAGCCGATCGTCCGGTCAAGTTGTATCTTGTTTTCGATTATGTGTCCCAAAAGATCAGATGTGTGAAATTCGACACGGCCGGAAAGACTTTTGCCGTCGGCATCGATGATCGGTGTGCCTGAATCATCATAGCCGTTGAGCAGCAGGTTCAGTCTCGCGCAGACGACGGCTCTGGGGTTAATGTCCAGTCCGTATATTTTTTGAGGAGCATTCTTTTTTGCCAGCGCGAGAGTGATCCATCCGTTTCCGCATCCGAGTTCGGCGATTGTTTTGCCGTCAAATTCGCCTGCGGGATATCTTGCCAGACCTTCGTAGAAGGTGAAGGACCAGTCCTCCGGAGTAAAGATGCTTGGCAGCTGAAGAAGTGTAAGCTGATTGTGCGATAAATTATGGCCGTCGAGCGTCAGAGCAGAAAAATTGAAGTGGTATTTTTTGATGAACTCATCTGAATCGAGCGGAAGTTCTTCGCAGTGAAGCTTCAGTGCGGTCAAAAATCTCCGGACGGCAATCTCTCCCGAAGGTGCGGCCGTATCTTCGAGAAGTTGTCTGAGCATTTCGTAGGCATGCTGGCTTGACTCTTGGCAGCGCTCCAGAAAATCAGACGGTTCTATGCCAGCCATTTTCAAATCTCCAAGCTAAACTTTGTGTCGACGATATTCCAGTCCCGATGATTTGCAACCTTGCAAAATCCCGAAAGGATACGCAAACTGGGTTTTTATTAATCGATACACGGAGTCAGCAATGGCTGTTCGGTCCAGCTTTGAATGCCGGAAATTTTCTGCGGTTGTGCGTCCGGCAGCACAAATTTCTGCTTTTTTTGCCCTTTCAATGTCTGTGTCCGGTATCGCCCAGCCGTCATCACCGGCTTCGGCGCCGGCCGGATCTGCACCGGCTGCATCAGGAGCATCAGGAGCGCCGGCGTCCGGCAATACGTCGCAGCCGGCGTCAGCCTCCTCTGCGAATTCGCCCTCACAGTCTGCAAATCCGCTTCATTCGGTGCCGCCGTCTTCGCTTGTAGAGATGAGACTTCATCCTTCGCAGCTGCCTCTTGAAGCAGAGCTTTCGTGTTCTTGGCTTTCGGGTTGTCAGTTGGGCCTCTCGCGCGGATTCGTCATCTCCGGCGATGTCCCAAATACTCTCGGTGTTACTTTGCTGGGACAACATTTTTTGGGTGCAGGTGCGTGGACCTATGCCGATGTTGCTGTCGGCTACCAGTTTATTCGTCAGGCCGAGCGACAGGCAACTCTGATGGGCACACTCGGATACAGAACATACGGATACAAGAATTCGGAAATTGCCAAGCTTGAACGTTCGGGCTACATGTTCAGGACCGCATACGCCGAGTCTGTGCTTCCGGCTTACACTCAAGGCCTTGTGTTTGAGGCATTTTCATCATCGCTGAAGGCATCAGGCGACGCGGATCAGCCTTTTTTGAAAGCTGATACAAAAAGAGTACGAAGTTTGATAAAAGAGTTTGCCCTGTTCTCCCGCAGTCACCCGCTCATCAGGCTCCAGCTGCCGGCGGATCTCGAACTTGTGAACTGGTCTCCCTCTCAGGTCGATCTGCCCTCGGCGGTGAGAGGTTTTTTAAGAATCAATCCTGTATATGAGCAAACCGAAATCACTCTCAAAAACGCAGGCGAGAACATTTACGCTTGGACGGAAAAGCGCTTTGCCCTGCAATTGATGCTTATATCAGCCTATGCGTCTCCGGCTCAGAAGGCCGGTCGTCTGGGCTTGTCCGGCGGACTTGGTTTCGAGATGGCCGCGACCTCGGACAATATCGAGTCCAAGGCTCCCAGCGCCGATCTCAACCCGAACTTGCCCGACCCTGCGCTGATTTCCGGAAAGCTTGAGATTCAAGTCACCTATCAGTTCTGAGAACTTATAACGTTATTGCTTGCGCAGTCTTCAGCTTTGTATTAAGCGAATCGACTCATGTCTGGAAACAGCCCGTTTTGCGCTGTAACTCTGGACAAGTTGTGAATAGGAAGGTTGCCAATGGCAAAGAAAATTGTAGGTCTCATTAAGCTCCAGATTACTGCTGGACAGGCCACAGCGGCTCCACCAATCGGTCCGGCCCTGGGTCAACGCGGCGTTAACATTGCTATGTTTGTTAAGGAGTTCAACGCCCGCACACAAAAGCAGGCAGGAACGATTCTCCCGACAATCATCACTGTTTATTCAGATAAATCGTTCACTTTCATCACCAAGACCCCGCCTGCAACGGTGCTCTTGAAACAGGCTGCAAAGATTCAGTCTGGAAGCAAGACTCCCGGCAAGGCACTCTGCGGTTCAGTGACTGAAAAGCAAGTTGAGGAAATCGCCAAAACGAAACTTCCTGACTTGAACTGCTACGACGTAGAAACCGCCAAGCGCCTCATCAAAGGCTCGGCGCGTTCGATGGGACTCGAAGTTAAGTAACTCAACTATCAATGAGGGAGGCTGAAAAGCCGTCCGGACCTCAGGAGAACAAAATGAGAAGAATTGGTAAGAAACTCGCGGAAGCGCGCAAGAAGGTGAACGCCGACAAACGTTACAGCCTGACTGAAGCGTCTTCTCTCTTGAAAGAAGTCAGCTACTCAAAATTCGACGGCACTGTTGAAGTTGCCATGAACTTGGGTGTTGATCCCCGTCATGCGGATCAGAACGTTCGCGGCGCCGTTGTCCTTCCTAACGGCCTTGGGAAAAAGGTTCGCGTGCTGGTATTCGCCAAGGGCGAGAAAATCAAAGAAGCAGAAGAAGCCGGCGCTGATTACGTCGGCGGCGATGATATCGCCCAGAAGATTCTCGGCGGATGGCTTGATTTCGAAGCGGCTGTGGCTACACCTGACATGATGGGTGTTGTTGGTCGTCTTGGTAAAATTCTTGCTCCCCGTGGTCTTATGCCAAACCCCAAAGTGGGCACGGTCACCATGGATCTTCGTACGGCAGTAAAAGATGCGAAAGCAGGCCGTGTAGAATTCAAAGTCAACAAGGCCGGAATCATTCAGGCTCCCGTTGGCAAAACGTCTTTCTCTGCACCTGCTATCGAAGAGAACCTCAAGGCTTTCGTCGAAGCGATTTTGAAAGCCAAGCCGGCGGCTGCAAAGGGCACTTACGTCAAGTCCGCTTACGTAAGCGCAACGATGAGCCCGAGCGTTCGTCTTGATACGACTGAAATGAAATAATTTTGCTTTGTTCGAGGGTCGAAGACTGCAGGTGCCCGTAGGTTCGGGGTAAATCCCGCATAGACTAAGACCCCCTTTTTTAGTCATCCGGTGGCGCAAGCCATCTTATTCGAAGGGAGGTTCGATTGGATAGGAATGCCAAAGTCGCCTGGCGCGACGACGTGGTTAAATACCTAGACAAGTCGTCCGCGCTGTTTCTGGCGCAGTACCAAGGCATGACGGTAGAAGAGCTGACGGAACTTCGTCGCGCTCTGAAAGCCAACAATGCCGAATTTCGTGTCGTTAAGAACACGATTGCCAAGAAGGCTGTTGAAGGTCGTCAGGAGAGCGTTATTGCCTCTGACCTCAAGAACCAGACCGGTATCGTATTCGTTTTCGGCGATGTAGCGGCCGCTGCCAAAGCCTTCACAGAAGCTTCCAAGAAAAATGAGAAGCTGAAAGTGGTTGCAGGTTACATGGAAGCGTCAAAACTGAGCGTTAAGCAGATTGAAGCGCTTGCTTCTCTTCCTTCGCGGGAAGTCCTTATTGCGAAGATTTTGGGTTCGCTTGTGTCGCCTCACCGTGGACTTCTCGGCGTTATGCAGGGCGTTCCGCGTGCGATGGTCAGCGTTTTGAACCAAATCAAAGAAACGAAGACCGCTTAATCAACAGACATTATTTAATTTAATTTTAAGTCATATCGTTAGGAGAGATAAATATGTCGACTATTACTAAAGAACAATTCGTCGAGTACATCAAGGGCCTTACACTCATCCAAGCTGCAGAACTCGTTAAGGAACTCGAAGAAATCTTCGGCGTTTCCGCTGCTGCTCCTGTTGCAGTTGCAGTTGCCGGCGGAGCTGCTGCTCCTGCTGCTGAAGCTCAGACTGAGTTCGAAGTCATCCTGAAGGCTGGCGGCGACAAGAAGCTTGACGTCATCAAGGAAGTTCGCGCACTCACAGGTCTCGGCCTGAAGGAAGCTAAGGACCTCGTTGAAGGAGCTCCTAAGAGCCTCAAGACTGGCGTGACCAAGGCTGAAGCAGAAGACATCAAGAAGAAGCTCTCGGCTGCCGGCGCAACTGTTGAAATCAAGTAAGACCCCCTGCCGGGCCGTTGGCCCGATACGGGTACAGAGATTCAAGCCAACCGATACCCTCGGTTGGCTTGACTTTTGCTATTAGCTAGATAAGTTTCGGCCTGCATGCGTCATAAGAGCCACCGCGGTGGTGACAAGGCCGATTGTGTTTTGGATCAGTAACGTAACGAGGTCCTCTTTATGTCTAATTTGGCATCTAGTTTTGTTCGTCATCGGAGAAACTTTGCAAAGGTTCATCCGATTATCGGTATGCCTAACCTAATTGACATTCAAAAGAGGTCGTATGCCGAGTTCCTTCAGGGCGTTGAAACAGCAGACACACGCAGCGAAATTGGTTTGCAGGGTGTGTTCAAAAGTGTGTTTCCCGTTCAGGATTTCGATAAGACGGCTTCTGTTGAATTTGTCAGTTACTCACTGGATGAGTCGAAGTACACCGTTGAGGAATGCCGTTCCAAAGGCATGACTTACGCCGCGCCTATCAAGGTTCTCATCCGTCTCCTTATTTGGGACGTTGACCACGAGACGGGCGTCAAATCCATTCGCGGATTTAAAGAGCAGGAAGTTTATTTTGGTGAAATTCCATTGATGACTGAAAATGGAACATTCATCATCAACGGAACTGAACGCGTTGTTGTTTCTCAGCTGCATCGTTCGCCGGGCGTGTTTTTCGATCATGACAAGGGCAAGACTCTCTCGTCAGGGAAATTGCTTTATAATGCCCGAATCATTCCATACCGCGGATCGTGGCTGGATTTTGAATTCGATACAAAAGACATTCTGTACTGCCGTATTGACCGCCGCAGAAAGATGCCGGCAACAATTCTTTTGAAGGCACTGGGCTATTCAACGGAAGAGCTTTTGAATCACTTCTACGAGCGCGAAACGCTCGTTCTCAAAGAAGCGAAATTCTTTCGTAAGGTGGATTGGAAATTCCTCGGAAGCAAGAGAGCTCCGTCGGACATCATCGATCCCAAGACAGGCGAAGTTCTCGTTAAGCGCAATCGTAAGATCAGCGCCAAAGTTGTGCGTCAGATGCAGGCGGCGAACGTCACTGAACTGTCCATGACGGACGATGAAGTCAGCAAGAAGGTGATCGCCCGCGACATCATCGACGAAGACACGGGCGAAGTGCTGTTTCCGGTGAATACGGAACTGCAGAAGCCTGTGCTGGAGCAAATCAAGCTCAAGAATATTTCGCAGTTCGAAGTCCTCTTTATTGACGAAGTCAACGTTGACTCATCGTTCAGAGATACGCTGAACGCAGATAAAACTGCGAGCAACGAAGAGGCTCTCATTGAAATATACAAGCGTATGCGTCCCGGTGATCCGCCAACACTGGACAACGCGAGCCAGCTCTTCGACAACCTCTTTTTTGTTAAAGAGCGCTATGATCTTTCGCGCGTCGGCCGCCTTAAACTGAACGAAAAACTTGGTTTGGGTGAAAAGATTGATATTGATCACCGCACGCTGACCCGTGAAGACATCCTCGGCACCGTCAAGATGCTTCTTGCCGTGCGCGCAGGCACTGAGGCTGTCGACGATATCGACCACCTCGGAAACCGTCGCGTCCGTGCGGTGGGTGAGCTTCTTGAAAATCAGTATCGTATCGGTCTTACGCGTATTGAACGTGCGATCCGTGAAAGGCTTCAGCTGCAGGATTTGGACAGCCTGATGCCTCACGATTTGGTCAACGCCAAGCCTGTGACTGCAGTCGTTAAAGAGTTTTTTGGCTCTTCGCAGCTGAGTCAGTTTATGGACCAGACGAACCCGCTTGCGGAAGTTTATCACAAGCGCCGTTTGTCGGCTCTTGGACCGGGCGGTTTGTCCCGTGAGCGCGCCGGATTCGAAGTTCGTGACGTTCACCCGACACACTACGGACGCATTTGTCCGATTGAAACTCCTGAAGGTCCGAACATCGGTCTTATCGTTTCGCTCGCATCCTATGCGCGGGTAAACCAGTACGGCTTCATCGAAACGCCTTACCGCGAAGTGTCCGAGCGCAAGCCGACCGACAGCGTCCGCTATTATTCTTCAACGGATGAATGGCGTGACCACACAATTGCACAGGCCAACGTGACTCTCGACAAATCGAAGGCGATCACGCAGGCACAGCTGCTGAACGCACGCCGTTCGGGTGAAACGACAATGTCTTCCGCGGAAGATGTTGACCTTATCGATGTCGCGGCAAACCAGCCGGTTTCGGTCGCTGCTTCGCTTATTCCATTCCTCCAGAACGATGACGCGCACCGCGCACTCATGGGTGCAAACATGCAGCGTCAGGGTCTTCCGCTTCTCAGAACCCGCGCTCCGCTGGTCGGAACGGGTATGGAGAGAACGGTTGCATCCGACTCCGGAGTTACGGTTGTTGCGAGACGTTCCGGAAACGTGATTCTCGTCGACGCGGAACGTATTGTCGTCAAGGCGGCAGATGTTGGCGCTGACGCGACAGAAGTTGCCTCGGAAGTCGATATTTACAACCTTATTAAGTATCAGCGCTCAAACGTGGATACGTGCATCAACCAGCGTCCCATCGTCAAAGTGGGTGAGCGGGTTGAAGCCGGTGACATTATCGCTGACGGTTTCTCAACAGAAATGGGTGAGCTTGCGCTTGGTCAAAACGTGGTTGTCGCGTTTATGCCTTGGCAGGGTTACAACTTCGAAGATGCGATCGTCGTGTCGGAGCGGGTTGTCAAAGACGACCTCTACACGTCAATCCACATTCAGGAGTTTGAGTGCATCAGCCGCGACACCAAGCTCGGCCGTGAAGAAATCACTTCCGATATTCCGAACGTCGGCGAAGAAGCGCTCAAGAATCTTGATGACGCGGGTATCGTTTGCATCGGTTCGGAAGTTAAGCCGGGAGATATTCTCGTCGGTAAACTGACTCCGAAAGCCGAGACCCAGCTGACACCGGAAGAGAAGTTGCTGCGTGCAATTTTCGGCGAAAAAGCTGCAGACGTTCGTGACACCTCACTCCGCGTTCCTCCGGGAGTTGTCGGTACGGTGATCGGTGCCAAGGTCTTTTCGCGTGAAGGTGCTGAACCGGACAGCCGTATGCAGGCTATTCAGGATCAGGAAATCTCCAAGCTGCGCAAGGACGAGCGTGACCGTATCGAAATTATCCGTCAGTCGGCGCTTGAAAAACTGCGTGCATTCATTGTTGGTGAGACGGCGGCAGCCGCAATCGAAACCAAACACGACGGCAACGTACATAAGGTTACAGCCGGTCAGAAGATTACCGATCAGGCATTCCTTGGAATGTCGATCGATCAAATCCGCAAGCTCGAAGTTGTGAGTCCGGAAAAGAGCAGCACGCTCGCAAAAATTAAAAAGTCGATGGACGAGAAGTTGAACCTCGTACACGTGATGACCGAGGAACAAATCAGCCGCGTCAAGCGCGGTGATGAACTTCCCCCCGGCGTGATCAAGATGGTCAAAGTCTATGTTGCCATCAAGCGCCGTCTGCAGGTCGGAGACAAGCTTGCAGGTCGCCACGGTAACAAGGGAGTCATTTCCAAGATTGTTCCTGTGGAAGATTTGCCCTTCCTCGAAAACGGTCAGCCTGTCGACATCGTGTTGAGCCCGTTGGGCGTTCCTTCGCGTATGAATATCGGTCAGGTCATGGAGACCCACTTCGGTTGGGCTGCGCGCGGAATTGGTGAAAAAATCAACGACATGCTTGAAAAAGCTGCTCCGCGGGCCGAGCTGGAAGCTTACCTCCTGAAGGTCTGGGATGACGAGGGAGTTCGCAAGTTCATCAAGGCAAGCAGCAACGACGAACTGCGTCAGTTTGTGCGCAAGTATCGTGAGGGTGTCACTCTCTCGAATCCGGTGTTTGACGGCGCTGAAGAGAAGGAAGTCTTTGACTACCTCAAGCTTGCAGGGCTTCCCGAATCCGGACAGGTTGAATTGTATGACGGCCGCACCGGCGAGAAATTCGACCGTACGGTCACTGTCGGTGTGATGTATATTCTCAAACTTCACCACTTGGTGGATGAGAAGATCCATGCCCGCTCAATTGGACCATACAGCCTCGTGACGCAGCAGCCTTTGGGCGGCAAGGCCCAATTCGGTGGCCAGCGTCTGGGTGAAATGGAAGTTTGGGCAATGGAGGCCTACGGTGCTGCGTACACCTTGCAGGAATTCCTGACCGTCAAGTCTGACGACATTGTCGGAAGAACCAAGATGTACGAGGCAGTCGTCAAGGGTGAGAACATGATGCTTCCCGGATTGCCCGAATCGTTTAACGTTTTGGTCAAGGAAATGCAGTCACTCGCTCTGGATGTGAAATTGATCAGAGAAGGCGAGGAGGTCAGCCATGAGGACCTTCAGCGTGAACAACGGGAAAATCCTTAAGCAGGTTTGCCCGTTAACGTTTGTGATGAAATCTTCGCCTTTAGGAGCAAAAGATGAACGATAATCTCAGAACAGCTTATAGCTTCTTTGAAAAACCGGTCGACCCTCTGGATTTCACAGCGGTCAAGATCGGGCTTGCATCTCCGGAGCGCATTCGCAGTTGGTCGTTTGGTGAAGTCAAAAAGCCCGAAACCATCAACTACCGCACATTCAAACCTGAGCGGGACGGATTGTTCTGCGGAAAAATCTTTGGACCGGTGCGTGATTTTGAGTGCATCTGCGGTAAGTACAAGAGAAAGAAACACCGCGGAACCGTCTGTGAAAAATGCGGTGTTGAAGTTATCGAGAGCAAGGTCCGCCGTGAAAGACTCGGACACATCAACCTTGCTTCTCCGGTTGCGCACATTTGGTTTTTGAAGTGTCTGCCTTCCCGTATCGGTGCAGTTCTCGATTTGTCTCTCAAAGACCTCGAAAAGATTCTTTATTGCGAGTCGTATATTGTTCTTGATCCGCGTGAAACTGACCTCAAGAAGCACGAGCTGTTGAGTGAAGACAAGTATCAGGCCGGCCTGAGACAATACGGTAACAACACGTTCCGTGTCAGTATCGGCGCTGATGCGATTCTGGAAATGTTGGAAGGAATCGACGTCTATGAGCTCGCGAACTACCTTCGCGAGGCTCTCAAGAACACCACCTCGGACGCTCAGACGAAAAAGCTGATCAAGCGTTTGAAGGTTGTCGGTGCCTTTATGACGAGTGACAACAGCGTCCAATGGATGATGCTGAACGTTATTCCGGTTCTGCCTCCGGATTTGCGTCCGCTTGTGCCTCTCGACGGCGGCCGGTTCGCAACCTCGGATCTCAACGACCTCTACAGACGCGTTATCAACCGAAACAACCGCCTTCTGCGTCTGGGCGAACTCAATGCACCCGATATTATTGTCCGCAACGAGAAACGGATGTTGCAGGAAGCTGTTGATGCACTCTTTGACAACGGCCGCCGCGGTAAAACCTTTACAGGTCCGAACAAGCGTCCGCTCAGATCGCTTTCCGACATGCTCAAGGGTAAAAACGGACGTTTCCGTCAGAACCTGCTCGGCAAGCGTGTGGACTACTCGGGACGTTCAGTGATTGTTTCCGGTCCTGAACTTAAGCTTCATCAGTGCGGTCTCCCAAAACTCATGGCGCTTGAGATGTTCAAGCCGTTCCTTTTCAACAAGCTTGAAGAGCGCGGTTTTGTGTCGACAATCAAGAGTGCCAAGAAGATGGTTGAAAAAGAGAGACCCGAGGTATGGGATCTTCTCGAAGAAGTCACCAAGGAGCATCCGGTTCTTCTGAACCGTGCGCCGACTCTTCACCGTCTTGGAATTCAGGGTTTTGAGCCTGTTTTGGTTGAAGGAAAAGCACTTCAGCTGCATCCGCTGGTGTGTCAGGCATTCAACGCGGACTTCGACGGTGACACAATGTGTGTCCACGTTCCGCTGAGCCTTGAAGCTCAAATCGAAGCGCGCGTTCTGATGATGTCGACCAACAACATCCTTTCGCCTCAGCACGGTACGCCGATTATCGAACCGACCAAAGACATCGTGTTGGGTCTTTATTACCTGACACGTGAGAACGTCGGTGCCAAAGGCAGCGGTATGAAGTTCGCCAACGTCGGTGAAGTTCGTGCGGCTTATGATCATGGACGTATCGACATCCATGCCCGAATTCACGTCCGCACCAAGCGCTCGAACAAAGAACTGGTCCAGACAACGGTCGGCCGTGTCATGCTGGCTGAAGTTATTCCTGCGCGCGTTCCGTTCTTCGAAAAATACAACAAGCCGATGGACAAAAAGAGCTTGGCCGCACTTGTGAACGAAACCTACCGTCTCTGCGGCGCGAAAGACACTGTCCTTTTGGCAGACGCGTTGCGTGAGCTTGGTTACCGTCACGCGACTCAGGCGGGAATTTCGATTTCGATCAAGGACATGGTTATCCCTGCCGAGAAAGTTAATCTTCTTGGACAGGCGCACGAAGACGTTCGGACGGTCCATGAAGAATACAATCAGGGCCTCATTACCGAAGGTGAGCGTCACAACAAAGTGATCGACATCTGGTCACGTGTTCAGGACAGCATCGCCGAGCACATGTTCAAGCAGATTTCGACGCAAAAAGTTAAGGATGAAAACGGCAAAGACACCGTCATTCCTTCCTTCAACTCGCTGTTCATGATGGCCGACTCGGGAGCTCGCGGAAGCAAGTCCCAGATGCGCCAGCTGGCAGGTATGAAGGGACTGGTGGCGAAAGCAACCGGTGAAATCATTGAAACTCCGGTGACTGCGAGTCTTCGTGAAGGCTTCAACGTTCTTGAATACTTCATCAACACCCACGGTGCCCGTAAGGGTCTGGCGGATACGGCGCTTAAAACAGCTTCTTCGGGTTATTTGACCCGTCAGCTCGTCGACGTTGCGCAGGACACAATCGTTTCCGAGTACGATTGCGGAACGATGGACGGAATCGAGATGACTCCCGTTATTGAAGGCGGTGAGGTCATTCAAAAACTGGGTCAAAGAATTTTGGGTCGAACCTGTCTTGAGGACGTTAAAAACCGTCTGACGGGCGAAGTTATTGTTCGCGCCAACGAAGAAATGTCTGAAGAAGTGAACATCAAGCTTGAGGCTGCCAAGATTGACCGTGTGAAAGTGCGCTCGGTTCTGACCTGCCGCACGCGCCGCGGTGTATGTGCGCGGTGTTACGGGCGTGACCTTGCAACTGGTAACCTCGTCAACGTCGGCGAAGCGGTTGGTGTTATTGCTGCCCAGTCGATCGGTGAGCCGGGAACCCAGCTGACGATGCGTACGTTCCACCAAGGCGGCGCCGCGTCGACGCAAGCTCAGCAGTCCTCGCACGAAGCGAAGGTTGAAGGAACTGTTAAGGTTCTTAATTCCAACTTGGTTCGCGGTAAGGAAAAAGGCAAAGACCAGAACTGGTTCCGCGCGATGGGTCGTAACGGTGAAGTGGTGGTTTATGACCTCGACGGAAACGAACGTGACCGTCATTCGATTCCCTACGGCTCCAAAGTGTTTGTCAAAGACGGTCAAACTGTTGCGGTCGGCAACCAGCTGATTGAGTGGGACCCCCACTCCGTCGTCATCGTTGCCGAAGTCGGCGGTAAAGTTCGCTACAGCGATATGGAAGAAGGGATTTCTTACGAAGAGCGTCAGGAAGAAACGACAGGTATTTCGCGCCGCGTTATTCTTGAAACTCGGGATGCGAAGGTGAAGCCTGCACTTCTCGTGACCGATTCATCGGGAACGGCGGTGAAGATTTCCTCGACCCGCGATGCGAAGTACTTGCTGCCAAGCGGTGCGACGGTCATGTTTGCGGATGGTGAATCTGTATTCCCCGGCGATATTCTGTCGAAAATCCCTCGTGAACAGGCCAAGACCCGCGACATTACGGGCGGTCTGCCCCGTGTTGCCGAGCTTTTCCTCGCGCAGAAGCGTCGTACCTTTGCGATTATTTCCGAAATCGACGGCTACGTCAGCTTCGGCAAGGACACCAAGGGCAAGCGCTGCGTTGTGGTTAAACCTGAAATTGGTGACCACAGGGAATATCTTATTCCGAAGGGCCGGCACGTGGTCGTCACTGAAGGTGACTTCATCAGAGCCGGTGAGCCTCTGGTTGACGGTTCTCTTAACCCGCATGACATCTTGCGCGTTTTGGGTGAAAAGGCTCTTGCGAGCTATCTGGTTTCCGAAATTCAGGCGGTCTACAAGCTTCAGGGCGTGCCGATTGACGATAAGCACATCGAAATTATCGTTAAGCAGATGCTTCGTCGCGTTAAGATCAAGGATCCGGGAGATACAGAGTTTCTGCCCGCTGCTCAGGTTGAAAAGTGGACGTTTGAGGAACAAAACGAGTTGGCTGTTGCCCGCGGTGCAAGACCTGCGGTTGCAGAGCCCTTGCTCTTGGGTATCGCAAGAGCAGCCTCGTCAACCGAATCGTTCATTTCGGCTGCATCCTTTCAGGAAACCACCAAGGTTCTCACTGAAGCCTCGCTTTCGGGTCGGGTTGACCTCCTGCGCGGACTCAAAGAGAACGTCATTATGGGTCGCCTGATTCCGGCTGGTACCGGTGTAAATCTTTACAAACATGTTGATATGTTTGTGGAAGGTCAGACTCTGGATGCTGAAGCGATTATCGAAGCCGCAACTCCTTCCATGGTTGCGCGCCTTGGCGGTCATCCGAACGCCTACAGATAATGTCTTTGTGTCCCCTGAGGACTTTGAAAAAACCCCGAGCGGAGTGCTCGGGGTTTTTTTATTTTTGGCATCGATAAATCCGCTTCAATTCTATTTTTCAAGGATTGCTTGACAAGGTTTCGGCTGTTGGATATGGCTCGATGCCCATACTTGGAGATGTCTCGATGGAAAGCCAAAAAATTAGAATTCGTCTTAAGGGATACGATGTGGCGCTTGTGGATCAGAGCGTCGCTCAAATCATTAACAAGGCAAAGGGAACCGGTGCCCGCATTGCAGGACCAGTACCAATGCCAACTCTCATCAACCGTTACACGGTTTTGCGTTCACCGCATGTGGACAAGAAATCCCGTGAGCAATTCGAAATCAGAACACATCGTCGTCTGATCGATTTGCTTGAACCAAAGCAGCAGACCGTTGACGCGCTGATGAAGCTCGACCTCGCTGCCGGCGTTGATGTCGAGATTAACCTGTACTAACTGAGCTAATCGCCTCAGGGCGGTTGGTTCCATTACAAACTGGCGCTGCGAACGACTCGCATCCAGTCCGAGGTAAGTCATATGGTACGTAATGCATTCGTAAAGGTCGGAATGACCAGTGCATTTACCGAAGCAGGAGAAGCTCAGGGAGTTACAGTACTCCGTCTTCAGCCTGCAAAGGTTGTCCGCCACGAAAGTCTCCAAGATGGGCGCACTCTTGTTGTCGTTGAGTACGACACCGGTGCAAAGAAGAAGACGACTCGTGGATGGGCAGTTCAAAACGCCGCAGAATTCCCTGTCGGTGCCTCTGTCAGCTCGCCGGCTCTCGCGACAGGCCAGCTCGTCAAATTAACAGGAATCTCCAAAGGAAAAGGGTTTCAGGATGCTGTGACCCGTCACGGATTTGCAGGTGGTCCTGCAAGTCATGGTAGCCGTTTTCATCGTGCACCCGGTTCTGTCGGTATGCGTACTGAACCCGGTCGTACTCCAAAGGGCAAGAGACTGCCCGGTCACCATGGAGATTCACAAGTTACCCTTCGCAAGGTTGAAGTTGCTTACTGGTCAAGTGAGGAGTCCATCCTCGCAGTTGTCGGTGGCGTACCCGGACCTCGCGGCGGCGTTGTATTTATTTAACTCGGCGAGTGAGGGACACACATATGTTGTCACAAATTAACACATTACCAAGTTGGTTGGCTGAAGGCGCCGAGAAAAACGAAGGCACCTTGTGGCAGATCGTGAAGGCTTACCGTGCTAATCGTCGCCAAGGGACAGTCGGTGTAAAAACCCGTGCCATGGTCGCTTCGACAGGCAAAAAGCCATTCAAGCAAAAGAAAACAGGCAGCGCGCGCCGCGGCTCGTTCGTTTCTCCTCTCCATGTCGGCGGCGGAGTTGCACACGGTCCAAAGGCTCGTGATTACCGCGAAGCGATTCCGAGCAAGATGGCGAACGTTGCTCTGCAAATCGCACTTGCCCACCGCGTAAAAGCCGGAAAGGTTTTCACCGGGGCAGTTGATATCCCGTCAGGAAAGACCAAAGACGCGTGGAAACTTTTTAAGGCCATCGACGAGAAGGCCGGAAAAGTTCTGGTCTGCTTGTCGAATCCTTCCGAACTCACATTGCGCGCAGTTCGCAACATTCGCGGTGTTGTTCTGGTCAAGCCTGAGCAGGTGACTGCGCTGGATATTGTTGAGTGCAGAAAATTAGTTGCGACCGGAGAGGCGATGGAAATCCTCTCTCGCCGTCTTACGAAGTAAAGGGGGGAGAGATGCGTTCAGATCTCGTTATTCTCGGTTCAATTCTGAGTGAAAAAGCAGTGACACTCTCTGCGCAAAATGTGTTTGCGTTGAAAGTGGCCAAGAAAGCGACCAAGGCAGACGTTGCCAAAGCCGTTAAAACTGTTTTCGGCGTTGATGTTCTCGACGTGAACACAGCAATTTTCCGCGGCCGCACTGCGCGTAAAGCACGCAGCAAGAGCGCTGGTCCGGTTACGGTGAAGGCTCCAAATTACAAGAAGGCATTCGTTCGGTTGAAAGAAGGACAAACACTGCCGGTGGCAGGTTTGGTTTCGACGGAAACTGAGCAGAGTAAGTAATAACAGGGGCGCGGAAAATTACCTCGTTATCGCGCCTGTAGGAGAGGTTTATGGCAATTCGTCAGATGAGGCCTTACACGGCCACCACGCGGTTCCAAAGCTACATTAAGTACCGCGAAGTTTTGACAACAAACGAACCCTACAAGGGTTTGTTGGAGGCTCTGCCCAAGAAGGCAGGCCGCAATAACAACGGTCGTATTGTTGTCCGTCACCACGGCGGCGGCAACAAGCGCAAGTACCGTATCATCGATTGGAAACGCACACGTCGGAACATCGAAGGTGTTGTGACGAGCGTTGAGTATGATCCGAACCGCACTGCTTTTATCTCGCTGGTCCAGTACAAGGACGGCGACCGTCGCTACCATCTGGCGACGAACGGCGTGACAGTCGGAACGAAAATTCTTAATTCGGAAGAAGCGGACATCAAGCCCGGAAACAGCCTGCCCATGAGGAAGATTCCTGCGGGTACGGCGATCCACAGCATTGAGCTGAAGCCGGGCGCCGGAGCTAAACTGGTACGCAGTGCCGGCGGTTCGGCAACGCTTGTAGGTCGTATTGAAGGTTATGCTCAGGTGCGTATGCCTTCAGGCGAGTTGCGAATGATTCCCGAGAACTGCTACGCGACAGTCGGAACAGTTTCAAATGCTGACCATATGAACGTTTCCCTCGGAAAAGCAGGACGCGCTCGCTGGAAGGGTGTTCGTCCGGCCGTCCGTGGTGTGGCTATGAACCCGATCGACCATCCGATGGGTGGTGGTGAAGGCCGTACATCCGGTGGTCGTCATCCATGTTCACCATGGGGACAGTTGGCCAAAGGTTACAAGACTCGCCGCACTGCCAGACCGAGTGACAAGTTCATTATTAGTCGCCGCAAGAAGAAGTAAGAGAGGTTTGATTTATGCCACGTTCGTTAAAAAAGGGTCCATTTATTGATGGTTACCTGCTTAAGGCGGCTGATAAGAATAAGGGAGCAGGGAAGGTTATCAAAACCTGGAGCCGCCGCTCGACAATCGTTCCTGATTTTGTGGGTCTGACCTTTGCCGTACACAACGGCAAGAAGTTCGTTCCTGTTTACGTCAACGAAAACATGGTTGGTCACAAACTCGGTGAGTTTGCTCCAACTCGTACCTTCTTCGGTCATGGTGCCGATAAGAAGACAGCAAAGAAGAAGTGAGGGGAGTGGTATGAACGCTAAAGCTTCGCATTACGCAGCAAAGTGCACGCCCCGCAAAGCGCGTCTTCTGCGTCCTCTGGTTAAAGGCAAGACAGCTGCAGCTGCAGTTGCTCTCCTGAGTGCCGAGAGACGGGCAGGTTCGGTGGCGACAATTAAATTGATTAAATCTGCAATGGCGCAACTTCCAAGGGAATTGGCAGCCAACGCGGTAGTGGCTGATTTGGTGGTTGACGAAGGACCTCGTCGCACGACTTATATGCCGCGCGCTCAAGGGCGTGCGTCACCTGTGACGAAGAAAACTTCACACCTAACAGTGCGCTTGGCACTGGCTTGAGAGGGGATTTGCAGTGGGACAGAAAGTAAATCCAATTGGTTTGCGTTTGGGTATCAACAAGACTTGGGACTCCCGTTGGTTCAGCCAGCGCGACTTCGCAAGGTATCTTAATGAAGACTTGAACGTCAGAAAGTTCATCACGAAGAAGTACGGCTCCGTTGACGTTGCAGGCGTCTCAAAGATTGAGATCGAACGCGCGGCGAAGCAGCTTCTGGTAAAAATTTACACCGCCAAGCCCGGTCGAATCATCGGCAAGCAAGGTAAGGGTATTGAAGTTCTTCGTGACGAAATTAAGGCTCTTCTCAAACAACCTGAGCGTGCAGTTAAGGTTGACATTTTTGAGGTTAAGAACGCCGACACGAACGCTCAGTGGAGCGCCCTCAACGTTGCTCAGCAGCTTGAGAAGCGTATTTCCTTCCGCAGAGCAATGCGCAAGGTCATGCAGTCAGCAATGAAGGCAGGTGCCAAGGGCATCAAGGTTCGCGTTTCCGGCCGTCTCAACGGCGCAGAAATGGCGCGTACCGAGTGGTACATGGAAGGACGCGTTCCGCTCCATACCCTCCGTGCTGATATTGATTATGCAACGGCAGAAGCACTCACCACATATGGAATCATTGGGGTTAAGGTGTGGATTTTCAAGAACGAAATCTTCGGCAAGGCAGTTCCTGGCAAGGAAAGCCGTACGCCACGCTCGAATGAGGAGTGATGGACGATGTTAGCTCCAAAGAAAGTTAAGTTTCGTAAGTCCCACAAGGGACGTATTAAGGGTGTTGCTGACCGCTGCAACACGGTTTCGCTTGGTGATTTCGCTCTTCAGGCCGTTGAGCCGGGAAAACTTACATCCCGCCAAATCGAAGCGAGCCGAATTGCCTTGACTCGTCACATTAAGCGTGGTGGTAAGGTGTGGATTCGTGTGTTTCCTGACAAGCCGATTACAAAAAAGCCGGCTGAAACTCGAATGGGTTCAGGAAAAGGCGGCTTGGATCATTGGGTTGCGCCCATTCGCGCTGGTCGCGTAGTGTTCGAAATCCAAGGTATTCCTGAGAATCTCGCTCAGGAAGCGTTTGCCCTCGCTGCGGCGAAGCTGCCGTTCAAGACGCGCGTGGTTTCCCGTGCTGCGAAGATTTGGGAGGTTTAATGAGCTCGAAGAAAGCAAAAGACGTATTGTCGGCCGCCGATGCTGCAGCACGTCACAAGGAGCTGGCCAAGGACTTGGTCAAATTTCGCGTGTCTTTGGATCCGAGCACAATAAGTTCGGGCAAGGGCCCAGTTCAGCTGCGTCGTGAGCTTCGCGCTCTTGCACGCACCGCTGTATCCAGTCAGAAGAAGAAGTGAGGGTTAGGCTGTGGCAACGACAGATAAAGTAACAAAGAATCCCCTGAGAGCCCGTGTTGTCGGCCTCTCCAAAGATGGCAAGACCGCAAAGGTTGAGGTACCGCGCGTGGTTGTGAATGAGCGATATGGCAAGCGTTTGCGTCGCGAGATTTCGCTGCATGTGGACACAGGTACTGCAGCAGTTGTAGTTGGCAAGGAAGTAACGATTCTTCCCTGCCGGCGTATTTCGAAGACCAAGAGCTGGAAAGTTGTTTCCGTAATTTAATTTGAAGAGATTGTAAGAGGTGTATCGTGATTCAACCGGAATCCATCCTGGTAGCAGCTGATAACAGCGGAGCGCGATCACTCAACGTTATTCGTGTAATGGGCGGTTCTTTTCGCCGTTACGCGCGCGTGGGTGACTTAATCGTCGTTTCGGTCAGGGACGCTGTGCCGGGAGGTCGTGTGAAGAAAGGTGAAGTTCACAAGGCCATCGTAGTGAGATGTAAAAAGGAAGTGTCCCGGACGGACGGATCAAGCATCCGTTTCGACGAGAACGCGGCCGTGCTTGTCAAGATTGTAAAGAACGAGCGTGAGCCTGTCGGAACTCGTATTTTCGGACCTGTTGCCCGTGAGTTGCGTGCCCGCAACTGCGGTAAAATTATCAGTCTTGCTCCGGAGGTCTTGTAATTATGGCAACCGATAAGAACGCGCCGGCCAAAAAGTCCGGCGGCAAGAAAAATGACGCCGGTGCGGCAGCTCTCGCGCGCGGTGCACATGTCAAGGGTGTGAAACCCCGCTATGCAGCAAAGTACAAAGATGTTGTCCTTCCTGAGCTCAAGAAGCGCAACAAAGAAGTAAATACAATGGAATTGCCGAAACTCGTAAAGATTGTCGTCAATACATGCCAAGGCGAAGCGACTCAGAACATCAAGGCTCTTGAGTCTGCAGCTGCCGAGCTCGAAATGATTACCGGCCAGAAGCCGCTGATCACCAGAGCTAAGAAATCAATTGCATCCTTCAAACTTCGTGCAGGTATGCCAATCGGTGCTTCGGTGACTCTGCGCAGAGAAAGAATGTTTGAATTCTACGATCGACTCGTAAACGTTGCTCTCCCTCGTGTTCGCGACTTCCGCGGAGTGTCGCTGAACAGCTTTGACGGTCGCGGAAATTACTCTCTGGGTCTGCGTGAGCAGATTATTTTTCCGGAAATCGAGGCCGACAAAGTCGACAAGTCACGCGGCTTGAGCATTACAATTGTGACTTCTGCGAAAACCGACGAAGCTGCGCGCGAGATGCTCGCACTTCTCGACATGCCATTCCGTAAGTGAGGTTTGAACGATGGCACGCTTAGCAATGATCAACAAAGCCAACAAGAAACCAAAATTCTCAACGCGCGCACATAACCGTTGCAACCAGTGCGGTCGTCCGAGAGCCTTCTATCGTGATTTCGGCGTCTGCCGTTTGTGCCTTAGGAAGCTGGCGTTGAACGGCCAGATTCCCGGCATGATCAAGGCAAGCTGGTGAGGTGAATTGAGATGAATACGACTGATCCAATTGCAGATATGTTAACCCGCCTTCGCAACGCCAGCCGAGCCGGACTCCGCTATGCTGTTGTTCCTGCAAGCAAGCTGAAGGTGGACATGACGAAGATTCTCGAATCCGAGGGGTTCATCCGCGGTTTCAGACTCATTCGTGACAATGGCCAAGGCAAGATCAAGATCGCTGTCAAGTACAGCGAGAGTGGCGCGCCTGTCATTCGCGGAATCGCCCGAGTGTCAAAACCCGGCTGCCGCGTCTATGCGTCTGTTGCGAAATTGAAGCCAGTTCGCGCTGGTCTCGGGTTCGCGATTCTGTCTACCCCTAAGGGCGTTATGACCGACTCCACAGCACGTGCAGAGAAGGTTGGCGGCGAAGTATTGGCGCAGGTTTGGTAATCTGCGGCCTCAAGAAGTGAGTGTGATTTATGTCAAGAATCGGCAAACAACCTGTTAAAGTTCCTAACGGCGTGACTGTGAAACTCAACGGCGCCGTGCTTGAAGTGAACGGACCGAAGGGAGCGCTCAAGCGCGAAACGTTCGGACGCATCAAACTGTCTCAGTCCGGAGCTGAAGTTGCAGTTCAGCCGGCGGTTGAAGACGGCTCCAATTTCTGGGGTCTCTACAGAACACTTCTCGCCAACATGGTCGAAGGTGTTACAGCTGGCTTTAGTCGGCAACTTGAGCTTGTCGGTACCGGTTACCGTGCAGCGATGAGCGGAAAAAATCTGACTCTTACGGTTGGATATTCCCATCCTGTGAATATGACGCCTCCGTCCGGAATTACGTTCGACGTAGACAAGGCCGGCAAGGTGGTTGTTGCGGGTCCGGACAAAGAACTCGTCGGCCGCGTGGCCGCACAAGTTCGCGCCGTCCGCGAACCTGAGCCTTATCATGGCAAGGGTATCCGCTACGTCGGTGAGGTCATTGCGACCAAAGTTGGTAAGTCATCAGGTAAAAAATGAACGTAGCTATGTCGGCCTGTATGTGAGCAGGCGACGGGGAGATTTGTATGTATCGTGTAGTAAACAGAAGGCGTGTGCGTGAATTCCGCAAAATGCGGTTCTGGCGTAGACGTTTGACTGATTTGAGTAAGCCTCGCCTCTGTATTTTCAGAAGCTCAAAGCATATTCAGGTTCAGCTTATCGATGACAATAGCCAGAAGGTTATTGCCTCGGCGACCTCATTTGAAAAGGCTCTGCGCTCCTCCGGACTGCGCGGAAAAGATATGGCGAAGAAGGTGGGTTCAACGATTGCAGAACGGGCTGCGAAGCTTGGTTTTGCAGAAGTTGTTTTTGACCGTAACGGTTTTAGTTACCACGGCCGCGTCCAGGTTCTGGCGGACTCTGCGCGTGAATCTGGTTTGAAGTTCTGAAAGGGGTCCAAGGCATGCAGGTTAGAACTGAAGAGAAAAAAGATCGCTTCGAAGACCGTGTTGTCAGCGTTGCTCGTGTTTCAAAGACTGTTAAAGGCGGCCGTCGCATGAGCTTTTCGGCTCTTGTCGTTGTTGGCGATCGTGAAGGCACCGTAGGGTTCGGACTCGGCAAAGCGGGTGAAGTTCCGGAGGCTGTTCGGAAGGCGGTTGCTCAGGCCAAGAAATCCTTGGTGAGCATTCCTCTTGAAAACCAGACAATTCCTTTCATGGTCCAGTCGAAATTCGGTGCCAGTAAACTGCTCATGAGCCCTGCGCCGGATGGTACAGGTATCGTTGCAGGAAGCGCTGTGCGTGCAATCGCTGAGCTGGCAGGAATTCCAAACCTGATGGCCAAGATTCAAGGCAGTCGTAATCCTCACAACGTTGTGAAGGCAACGTTTTCCGGACTGCGCCAGTTGACGACCCGTGAAGAATACGTAAACGCCCGTAAATAAGGTGAGTCCATGCAAAGCTTAAATTCAAAAAAGATCAAAGTAACTCTGCTGAGAAGTCACGCCGGCCGTTCTGAATCACAGAAGCGGACGCTGATTTCTTTGGGATTGAAAAGAATCGGCGAGTCGAGAGTTTTGCCGAATCTCAATCCAATTTTGGGTCAGGTAAACAAAGTCATCCAGTGGGTTAAAGTCGAAGCCGCTGAGTAAGAGGTGTTAAGTGAGAATTCAAGATTTGCGCCCGAATGAAGGCGCGACTAAAGACAGACGTCGGCTCGGTCGCGGACCCGGAAGTGGTCTCGGTAAGACGGGTGGTCGTGGTGGAAAAGGTCAGACAGCCCGCTCAGGTTCGAGCATCCGTGCCGGTTTCGAAGGCGGTCAGACGCCTCTTTATCGCCGTCTGCCCAAACGTGGATTCACGAATGTCCACGCTCTGGAAGTTTTTGCATTAAATCTGCGCGATGTTGAGCCTTATATCGAGGCCGGTGTTCTTGACGCGGCCGCTGTTGCTGGCGATAAGACAATCGTGAAGTTGTTGTCTGTGGGTGACGTTCCAAAGTCTCTCAAGAAAATTAGGGGAATTCGTGTGTCAGGGACTACACGCGACAAACTGAGCGCCGCGGGCGTGAAGATCGAGGAGTAAGGACGCGATGGCACTTGCCGAAGAGAGCGGTGAGAATTTATTGTTGAAAAGGGTTGGATTTACCCTGCTTCTGTTGATGGTTTTCCGATTGGGGGTTCATATTCCGACCCCCGGTGTAAACGCTAAGGCTCTCGTTGCTCTGGCAAGCCAGAATTCCGGCGGTCTCCTGAAAATGCTCAACATGTTTTCCGGAGGCGCCCTCAATCAATTCTCAATTTTTGCCCTCGGCATCATGCCGTACATCTCGGCGAGCATTATTATTCAGCTCATGACTGTTGTTGTTCCCTCGCTGGAGCAGTTGCAGAAAGAGGGTGGAGTAGGCCGTCAGAAAATAAATCGCATCACCCGAACTTTGGCTGTCATCATCGCGCTTCTGCAAGGATACCTTGCGGCAATTGCGCTTGAAAAGGCTCCTGAAACCGCTGCCGGAGCTGCCGTTCTGGATCCCGGAGTGTCATTCCGGTTGCTGGCTGCACTCCTTCTGACCAGTGGAACATGCTTTGTTATGTGGCTCGGAGAGCAAATCACCGAGAAGGGCATAGGCAACGGCACATCTTTGATTATCTTTGCGGGAATTGTTGCCTATTTCCCGTCCGGCATTGGCAAGGTTGTAGAGTCACTTCGTGACAACAGCATGAACATTGTCACGGCACTGGGATTGGCACTCTTCCTCGTTGGTTTGGTTTTTTCGATCTCCTTCATCGAACAGAGCTACAGAAAAATTGCGGTTCACTATGCTAAAAGGCTGGTGGGCAACAGGGTGATGTCCGGTCAGTCGACTCATCTGCCTCTGAAAGTAAACATGTCGGGAGTCATTCCGGCGATTTTCGGCAGCACAATTTTGGCTGTTCCGCTTTCGTTCGGCGGTTTTTTTGGTAAATCACAGGGCAGCGCATGGCTCTCGGCGTTAATGCCGAACCAGTGGCTGTACAACGTTTTGTTTGCCCTTCTCGTCCTGTTTTTCTGCTTCTTTTACACGTCAATAACATTCAAGCCGGATGATATAGCCGAGAACCTGAAGAAGCAGAATGCTTATATTCCGGGTATCAGACCGGGGACAGAAACGGCCGAAGCACTGGATATGGTCGTGACCAGATTGACTCTGGCCGGCGCCGTGTACATGAATCTCGTCTGCATTATTCCTCAGGTGATTACGGGTGGCTTTTCTGACCAGCTTTATGTTGGAGGAACAAGCCTGCTCATTGTTGTCGGTGTTGCTTTGGAGACTGTCCGTCAGGTCAGCGCCCAGCTTGCGACGCAGAAGTACGATTCATTGCTCTTCACGGGCAAGGGCAATGATTCCGAACCGAAATTAACTCCTGCAACCGACCGGAGCCCGTTGTGAAAGTATTTGTACTTCTCGGAGCTCCCGGCGCCGGCAAGGGAACTCAGGCTGCGCTCATAGCGTCCCGTTTGGGAGCTGAACATATTTCGACGGGCGCGTTATTGAGGGAAGAGATTAAATCGGGCTCTGCTCTGGGACAGAAGGTGAAGGCCATCGTCGAGAGTGGTTCTCTGGTGGATGACCTTACGTTGTTTGACTGCTGTTCCGGAGTGCTCTCCCGCGCGCATCAGGCTCAGAAAAAGTTGCTGCTGCTGGATGGTGTTCCGAGAAACGTCAGTCAGGTTAAAATTCTTGATTCCGTGCTTGAAAATTTGAACCTCAGGGTCGACGCGGCACTAGATTTTGAGGTTCCGACCAGTCTTTTGGTGGCTCGGCTGAGCAACCGCTGGACCTGTCAAAACTGCGGTGCAATCGCTTCTGGGAATTCAGAGGGTTTAGCCCCCTCGTCCTGCAATTCCTGTCGGGCTGTTGGATCGTTTGTGAGGAGAAAAGATGACGAACCTGCTTCCGTTGAGAAGCGGCTTGGAGTCTACGTTACGGAAACTGCTCCGGTTTCCTCTGTGTATCGGGAGCGGGCGATTCTGCATCGGATTGATGCCAATCAGTCTCCCGAGCTCGTGTATTTGGATGTAGGGGCGGTAATAACGAAAAAACTGAAGTGAGGTGTTGCCGGTTTGTGAATTTTGCGTTAGCGAACTGGCTCGTCGGCTTCGGTCTTTGGTGGGAAATATATGGAACGCGACGATCGTATTGAGGTTGAAGGCACAGTAGCTGAGAAGTTGCCGAACAACATGTTTCGGGTGGAACTTGAAAACGGCCATCTGGTGCTGGCACATGTATCCGGAAAAATGAGGATGAACTTCATCAATATTCTTCCGGGCGACCGTGTGAAAGTGGAGTTGAGTCCGTATGACCTCCAGCGCGGTCGAATTGTATTCCGTGCGAAGTAAGAAATTGAACTGAGTGAGGTTTTTATGAAGGTTCGTGCGAGCGTAAAGCCGATTTGTGACAAGTGTAAAGTTGTCCGTCGGGAAGGCATTGTTCGTGTGATTTGTGCAGTCAAGAAACATAAGCAACGCCAAGGCTAATTGGATTTTTGGGGGTTTTCCGTGGCACGTATTGCCGGTGTAGATATTCCGCGAAACAAGCGGATCGAAATTTCTCTAACTTATATTTACGGTATTGGCCGCAAGACAGCGCAAAAGCTTCTTGACACGGTTTCAATTAACCGCGACACACGCGCTCAGGATCTTACAGATGAGCAGGTCAACCTGCTCAGAAAAGCGATCGACAGCGGACTTACTGTTGAAGGCGATTTGCGCCGCATGGTTCAGTCCAACGTCAAGCGCCTCATGGACTTGGGCTGCTACCGTGGCCTCCGCCATCGTCGCGGATTGCCGGTTCGCGGTCAAAGAACGAAGACAAATGCTCGTACTCGTAAAGGTCCGAAAAAGACCGTTGCGAACAAGAAGAAATAAATAGCTGAAGTGAGTCAAATATGAACAAGGCTGTTGTCAGCAAAAAGAAACGTGTTAAGCGCAACGTCCCCGTCGGTGTTGCAACTATCTGTGCAAGCTTTAACAACACAATCATCACGTTTGCAGACGTAAACGGCGATGTGGTGACTTGGTCCAGCGCCGGTAGCAAGGGATTCAAAGGTTCGCGCCGTAGTACACCCTTCGCAGCCCAGATGGCTGCAGAAGACGCTGCACGCAAGGCAATGGAGAACGGCATGCGTTCGTGTTCTGTCGTCGTTACGGGCCCCGGGTCCGGTCGCGAGTCAGCAATCCGTGCGATTTCTGCCGCTGGAATGAAGGTTACGCTGATTAAGGATGAAACACCCATTCCTCACAATGGTTGCCGTCCTCCCAAGCGTCGTCGTGTCTAATAAAATTGGAGATTAAATCGTGGCTCGTTATATTGGTCCAAGTTGTAGAATGTGTCGCAGAGAGGGCGTTAAGCTCTACCTGAAGGGCGACCGCTGCTATACAGATAAGTGCGCCGTAGATAAGCGCAAGTCTGCTCCTGGTCAGCATGGCGCTCGGCGCAGCAAGTTGTCCGACTACGGCAATCAGTTGCGTGAAAAGCAGAAATTGCGTCGTGTATACGGAATTCTTGAGAAGCAATTCCGCGGTCTTTTTGAGAAGGCATCGGCCAAGAAGGGTAAAACCGGTGAGCTGTTGCTTCAGGGGCTTGAGCTTCGGCTGGATTCCGTTGTCTATCGTTTGGGTTTGGCTTCCAGCCGTAACGCAGCGAGACAAATCGTTCGCCACAACCACATTCTCGTGAATGGCAAACGCTTGAACATTCCGTCTGCAGTCTTGAAAGTCGGAGACAAAGTGACTTTGAGTGAAGGAAGCCGTAGCATGGCGCCCGTGTTGGCGTCACTTGAGGCAACCAAGCGTGAAGGCCACGGCGCTCCTGCTTGGTTGAAATGGGATAGCTCGAGCTTTACAGGCGAAGTACTCGCCCGGCCTGCGCGTGAGGACATCTCGGTTCCGGCGCGTGAGCAGATGGTCGTTGAGCTTTACTCGAAGTAAAACTTTGCGCGCATGATGCGCGCTCTCATGATTGAAAACGGGGTAATGGATGCAGAGCAACTGGAAAGCGCTTGTAAAGCCACAGTTTATTGAAAAAGAAGATGTCACCCCTGTATTTGGTCGCTTCATCGCAAAGCCTCTTGAAAGAGGTTTCGGTACGACACTCGGAAACGCGCTTCGTCGCGTTTTGCTTTCGTCATTGCAGGGTGCTGCTGTTGTGGGCCTGAAGATCGAAGGTGTTGAACACGAGTTTTCTACAGTTGCCGATGTTGCAGAAGATGTGACTGAGATTGTACTCAACCTCAAGGCTCTTGGTGTTTGGTTGGACGGCGAGACTGAGAAGACCGCTGTCATCGACGTGACCGGCCCAAAGGTTGTGACAGGTGCTGATATTCAATGTGACGGCTCATTGCGGGTTTTGGATCCCGAGCAAGTCATCTGTACCGTTGGTGCAGGCGGCCGCTTTAAGGCTGAGCTTCACATCAGAACAGGTAAGGGATACGTGACCAGCGAATCCATCAAGGAGCTGGGACTTGCTGTGGGTGTTATTCCCATGGATGCCGTATTCTCTCCCGTGCGTCGTGTGAGTTTTTCGGTTGCTGAGACACGTGTTGGTCAGCGATCGGATTTCAACAAGCTTGTAATCGAAGTGAGCACGAACGGTGCAGTGACTCCCGAAGACGCTCTTGCCTATTCGGCAAAGATTCTGAAGGATCAGGTATCAGTGTTCATCAACTTCCAAGAAGCTGATGAAGAGGCACCTGTTGCCGAAGCCGTGACTGTTGACGCCCGCGTGAACGAAAGTCTCTACAAGTCGGTTGATGAACTGGAACTTTCGGTGCGCGCTGCAAATTGTTTAGAAAATGCTGGAATTCGCTACATTGGTGAGTTAGTGATTCGAAGCGAGTCGGAGATGCTTAAGACCAAGAACTTTGGTCGTAAGACTTTGAACGAAATCAAGGATATTTTGGCTGAAATGGGCCTGCACCTTGGAATGAAAATCGAAGGCTTTGATCCGGCTCGACTCCGCGAACGGGATTTCAAAGCGTAAAAAGATAGGATTGTGCGATGAGACATCGTTTTGGTTATAGAAAACTGAACCGTAATACAGCTGAAAGAAAAGCTCTTTTGCGTGGCCTTGCCACTCAGCTGATCACGACCGGACGAATTGAAACGACGGTTGAGAGAGCAAAGGAACTCCGTGGAATTGTTGAGCCTTTGATCACTTTGGCACGCAAGGACTCACTTGCAAACCGGAGAATCGCTGCCGCTCGTCTCTATGGAACTGAAGTGGTTGCCCGCCTGTTCAAGACAGTGGCTCCTGCGACGGGTACTCGTCCCGGTGGTTACACTCGCATCCTGAAACTTGGTTTCAGACCGGGTGACCATGCAAGGCGCGCACTCATCGAGCTCGTCGATGAGACAGCTGCAGCTTCGGCTGAAGCTAAGTAAAATCTCCGGAGAAGTGCTTGGGGCTGTTTAATTCGGTTCCGGTATTGCTCTGAGTGCGTCCGCTGCTGCGGGTGGACGTGGAAAAGTAAAAAGCCAACTCTTCGGAGTTGGTTTTTTTGTTATTGGGATCGGGATGACGACGAACCGAAGCCTGTTCAGCTGATCTCTCGATTTTTTCTCTGGCAAATGACTGTGAGTTCTTGCCGGTTGTGAAAGAGATGTTTCGCCAGAATAAGCTTGAGTCCGCATGTTCGAAAAAGTTCCGTGACAGAATTCAAAACTAGTTTAATCGTGTGAACAACGATTGCCCCTGATGGCAGAGTTTGACTGAGACGGGACACTATTTCTGCAGCATTCTCCCAAGGTCCGTTCATGTCAGAGAGCAGCGCGTCAAAATGCTCCGCCGACTCAACGTCCTGCGCGTTGATTTTTAGATGCCTTACACTTGTCAGTCTCGAAACTTCGGGTGCAAGGTCGGCCGGATCAACGGCCGTGACTCGTGCACCCCAATGAACGAGCTGCTGTGTCATTCCTCCCGGTGATGCGCCTAATTCGAGCCAGTTTTTAAATGTCGTGCAGTCAAGTTTTGATTCACGCAATAAATCGAGAACCTCTCTTATTTTTCCGCCTGCTCTGCTCGGCGCTTGGGGCTGTGGGGACAATTTCGAATCAGGTGCTGACAAGTTGTAATGTTGATCTTTTGAACCGGAATCAGAATTTCCAAGAAAACCCAGCCCGCCCGTCAGGGCAGTGCCAAGGTCAATGCGCGAAGGGCTTCCCCCAGCAAACAGTCCTTTTTCGTCGACGATGACGGAGAGTATTCTTTCGCCTTGTGCGGTCATGTGTCCTGCCGCCTGCGGATCGTGAAGCGAAGCCTCGGAGTAGAGTTGGTGAATTCGTCCCTTCAGTCCCTTCGCAATGGATTTGAGGCGAACATGTGTTGAAAAAACGTCGATGCCAGCCCATTTTCCGGTAAATTTGCGGCAGATTCCCTGTGCAGCCTTTTCTACAAAGCCGTCTTTTGAAGGATTAACCGGCCACTGGTGTTCAATTGGACATAGCCATCTCGGGAAAATGGTTTTTTGTATTTGGAGCCCGCTGAGGTTGTCTTCGAATTCCAAAAGCAGAAAGTCCTGTGCAAGTTTGGTCTGGCGAAATTGGGGGGGGAGACCGCCGAGGTCCAAAAATTCTTTTTGCCAGATTGCGAGCATCTCAAAGCTGATTTGTACCAGCCATCTTTTCGAGACCGGCGGCGTCGAAGGAAGAAGTTTGCTTAAATCTGCGCTTCCGGATGGTTTTGATGATTGCAAAGTAAGACCTCAAATTTTCCAAATCATTCTCTTCAATTCATTGCTGTTTGATTTTAAACAGCCAGTTCTCCGGTGACAGTCTCCACTTTGCGCCGGAATTCGCCGGTTCTGATGGCTTCTGAGATGAGCTCAATATCGGTTGCAATGGATCTGTCGACTTGTAACGGCGCCGAAATGGATCTGATAAAATCATAGGCTGCCCGAACGCCGGCACCACCCTGAATCGGTTTATGAAATTCCAATCCCTGTGCTGCAGCAAGTGATTCAATCGCCAACACGCGAGACGAATTTTCGAGGACCTTGAGAAGCTTCAAAGCCGAGGTCATGCCCATGCTGACATGGTCTTCCTGTTCAGCGGACGTGGGAATGCTGTCAACTGAGGCAGGATGACAGTGGACTTTATTCTCGCTGACCAGAGAGGCAGCGACGACGTGAGGGATCATGAATCCGGAATTCAATCCTGAATTCTGAACCAGAAAAGCAGGTAACCCGCTCATGTGAGGATTGACAAGCTTGTCTATTCGGCGCTCGGATATGTTGGCAATTTCGGCCAATGCTATCGCCAGATAATCTAAAACCATCGCGACCGGTTCACCGTGAAAATTGCCGCCGCTCAGGATTTCGTCGGACTCTGCAAAAACCAGCGGATTGTCGGTGCTGGAGTTTGCCTCTGTCATGAGTGTTTCAACCACGTGATTAAAACTGTTACGAGCAGCGCCGTGAACCTGCGGTGCGCATCGGAAGGAATAGGGGTCCTGAACCTTCGTGCATCCGGCATGGCTGAGTCTTAGACCGTCATCTGCCAAAATTTTTCGCATATTTGCAGCCGCAACTGATTGACCTTTGTGAGGCCGGACACGATGAATTTCATCTCTGAATGCCGTTGCGGTTCCCAATGTCGCATCGAGGGACATGGACAGTGTGATGTCAGCAGTGCACAACAGATGAGCAGCCGTATCACATGCAAGGAGCCCAATTGCAGTCATCACCTGCGTTCCGTTGATGAGCGACAGACCTTCTTTGGGTTCCGGTGACAAAGCTTCGCGCCCGAGTTTTTTGAGAACTTCGCCCGCAGGCAGGATTTCATCATTCCACTCAACTTGTCCTTCACCGATGAGGCCGAGCGCAAGATGAGCCAGTGGAGCGAGATCTCCGCACGCACCGACGGACCCCTGTGAGGGAACCACGGGATGGATGTTGTTGTTCAGAAAAAACTCCATTTGACGCAAAGTGGCCTCGCAGACTCCGGAGTTGCCTCTGAGCATCGTCTGAAGACGAAGAACGATTATGGCGCGGACGACGTGTTTGGGGAGGTTTTGTCCTACACCGCAGGCATGCGAGCGGATGAGATTGAGCTGGAGTTGCTTAAGCTGCTCTGCGGGAATTCTGACTTGTGCCAAAGCGCCGAAGCCTGTGTTGATGCCGTAAAAAGTCTCTCCGCTTTTTAGCCTTCTTTCAACGCAGTTTCTGGATTCCCGCACGGCGGCAAGGGAAGTTTCCGCGAGGGAAACATGCGCGTGACCTCGGGAAATCGCGACCAGCTGCCCGAGGGTCAGCGAATAACCGTCAAGGGAGATCGTCCCTGTCTTTGGGTCGTTGGGGCGGGTCTTGTTATGCGACATTTCGGCCTCTTTGATGTTTGGTCGGGTCATGGATAAACTCTTGGGATACGTTGTTCAGGGGACATAACATGGCCTACAAGTCTCGCTCAAAATATACGCCTGGCGGTGGTGTGTTGGCTTTTTTTGAGCTGGTCTCACGTTTTGTCTCACTCTCGGTGCTTGGCTGGGTTTCGGCTTCTCTCTTTTTTATCCTATTTGTCGCTGATGGGAAGGTAACGGACTCATTTGATTTGAGGATCGTCAGAGGAGTCTTCAGTGATTTCCGTCTGACGTGGACGGCATTGGTGCTTGTGGCGCTGAGCGGTGTTGTCGGCGGACTCCTGTCATTGCCCTCAGCGGTAGTTTTGTTTTTGACGAGACAGTATCTTGATTTTCACATCGCGAGATCTTCCAGAAAAGCCGGACTCATTCGTGTTAAAATAATCAGAAGTTTGCCGGTTGTCGTGCTGTTGATCTGCCATCTTACGGCAGTTTCGGTCAGTTTAATTGCGGCACCTCAGCTGACCCGGGCGTGGTTCGAACAAAACAGCCGCCTGTCTGCATCGCTGACAGGGATTCATTTCGTCATATCTTCTTTGACCCGCAAGTCCTTTGAAACTGAGAATGGCAATGCGGGAAAGGTGAAAGCAAATGACTCCGCCGGTCCTGCGGGAGCAGACGGTAAAAGACGACACATCCAAATTTTCTTTCTTCCTGCCGATATTCTCGAGAGTGATGAATTTCGCACCGAGCAGTCGAAACTGAAAGATGCGCAGCGCATCAGGTACATCATATCAAAGTCCGTTCTGAGCGAGCAGATAGAGGAATTGTTCGCAGGGGGGCAGGGCAAGGCATCTGCGCTGGTGAAGAAGGTCGTTCGTGCTCCAAGTCAGTATGGACGCGTGCAGCGCGACAAGGATACGAGCGCACTTGTGTCGCTTTCATCGCAGCTCAGGTTTGGCCGTTCGCTGTTCGGGCGCGGAACCGATTCTGTCGCTCAGATCGCCGATGAAATACTTGCTCATGAGTCTCAGAGACGGCTCGTTGCTTCTCAGGTGCATCTGTTCGGCATTATCCGGTTGTTTGAGGGGCTTCCTTTTGCAGGACGGCAAATCGGCTGGCTCGACCTGCTGGCCGACGACGTAATGCAGATCAGAACGGCTGCCGCAAAAGATATGGCACAACGCTCATCGCAAAAATCAGTTTCGATTATTCAGCTTTCAGGTCTTGAGAAAAACTTTGACAATGTGAATGTGCCTTTCAAACCAACCGGATGGCCCGAGAAAATTTCGCAGAATGAAAAGAAACTGGTGATCAAAAACACCCTGCGGGAATTGTCCCAGTATATTCATGATTTTTCAGGTCATCCGGATATTCTCTGGGCCGTTCTTCCATATGCCGACGACAAGAGAATAAGCCCGAGAAGCGTGGCATTTGTTAAGCCTGACGTTCCGCTTCCGGAAGAATTTCGTGTCGGGTCAGATTCCTACTTTGGGGTCATGAACAGCGAGATGGGAAGGTTTCTCAGGGAATTTCTCGGTGAGTCAGGTTCCGCCGGACAGATTGATTTTGTGTCTGAGCGAATTCCGGCGGTAAAGCCGAAACCAGATAAAATTCGTTGTTATGAAAGTGAAATTGATTTGGATGCTGATGCCTTTGTTTTGCAATCGGCAGACAGCAGACAACAGAGTCTCGGCCATTTGCTGAATTTTCTTCCTCAGCTGCCCAAGCGTGATCTTGAGTTTCTGGGTCGGGGCACTCTGCAGCTTCTTGCGCGTGATCCCGGCTTCGGTTTTGTGTGTAAAGCCAAAGCGCAGGCTGACGAAATGATTTATCTGATAAAGCCTGATTCAGGTTCCGAAATAAGCAAAACAGAGCGAAAAGAGCTATCCGGCACCTCTATTTTGGTTTCACCGGCCATCTCCGGAAAAGACGGACATCATGCGATGCCGAAACAGCGGAATTCGTCCTCGGCCGGTGGAGGCGGAGTGGCGGGAAAAGCCGACACCAGTGCATTCAAAGGCGAGATTCTCTCCGACTTCAGAGTTCTCGGATTTACTCAACAGAACGACTCGGCAAGTGCGGGAGTTTATGCGGCGCGTGTTTTTGACCGGCGGGAGTCTCAAGAGTTTTTTGCCAAATTTGAGCCTGAGACATTGCAGGCTTTTGAAGTTTTTGCGCGGGCGAGGATTCGCTGAATGTCACGAAGAAAACTTTTGCGGTTGAATTTTTTTATATCGATTGCCGGTATAATTACGGTTTTGTTGCTCGTCGCCGTATTCATCGTTCAGAAATATCCTTGGCCCGTTCTGCATACAGATTTGTCGCTGGCCCGCGAATCGACCTTCCTTGGACACTGGCCCGTTCCCTCACTTGACGAAGAGCGTCAGGAACGTAAAAAAATCCGCCGTTACCCGAAATCCGAGCAGCACAGAAGGCTTGGAATCATTATGCGCAGGATGGAGTATCTGAACGTACCGATTTTTGATTTTTTCATGGATCCCGGCGTTCAATATCTGAGTCCGGAGTTGCATTTGGGTACCGTCGCATCCATGTCGCAGATTTGGCCGCTGGTTCCGTCCCGCCGCAAAATCGGCACCGATGATTCTGAGTATCGCGACCTCAAATACGTTGTTCTTCCGGCTTCGTTCGGCGCCAAATGTGTCGAAGGTGTTCAGATGGTCGCCGGTGAAGAAATGAGGCTGAACATACCGTCAGCACGAAACCGCCGGAATGTCATTTTCAGCGTCCTTCCGCTTGCGCCTTCGAATGTCCGCGCTTGGCTGGGGCAAAACAGCTGGGCCAGACAGTTTACTGATTCGGATGTCAATCAGATACATTCTTTTGTGATTCCTGTAACCGATCCTGTTGTGACTTCAATGCGTCTGAACATTGCGAGCGGAAACGTTCTTATTGCCTCTGCCACAGTGGCTCAATGGGATCGATCGGGACGGCTGCCTGTTCAAGTCGGCAACCAAAGTCGCTTGTGGAAATCAGGGGTTGACGAGGTCGAAGAGTCCGATGAATTTTCGCAGGAGACGCAGTCTGAAGATGCCGCTGATGATCCAAATGTGGCGACCGCGGAACAGCCTGCAGCCGCTGCACCGGCTGCACCTGCTCTACCTGCCGCTCCTGCTGCACCTTCGTCCGCGGCGGCCGGCAGAGTAAAGTCAGAGCAGACTGCAGCGGGCGAAAAGAAAGGCAAACCGCTCGATGAACTCCTTGATCCCGAGTCGGTAAAATTCAACCAAGTTGTCAGAGTGGAGGGCGGAAAGTCTGTAGCTCTCGGATATAATGCACTGTTTATTCAGCTTGATCCGATATTGAATGAAGTGTTTTTGGATAAAAACCTGCTCTCAAAGCTGGCTCCGAGGCTGCTTGAATTCATTGGCGATGCCCAAAACATGCGCGTCAGGATGCCTCCCGCAGAGGGCGGACACGAGCTTTTTCAGCATACAATTGTCAGAAGAAATGCAGAGCACATTCCGGCTGATCTTCCTATTCTGACGAAGGATCTTATTGCCGGCAACGGTGTGTTCAACCTTTATCAGGAGTTCAGAAATTTTGGATACAAGGTTGTCAGTTTTGCACCGCCTGCGGCTCTTTCCATGCCGGCTGCTCTCTCGCGGGCGAATGAAGTTCCCAAGCTTGACGGCCGGTGGCTCGACAGCAATGACTGGCGATTTGTGGCGAGACGCAGAGAACTCGACCAGCAGAACGAGCAGGTGAGCGGGCTTGAAGCAATTTTTCGCAACGAGCAGTCTGCATCCGTGCAGGCTATGTCGGATAATCATTTTGACAAATTGTCTGAACTTCTTCAGGGACTGGAAAATACGAGTGATGCCATACCCGACTGGAGGGCACACGAGATAACCGTCATCAACGACAAAAGCCACTACTTCCCGCGCGTATTGGACAGCTTTCAGCGATGGATTAAGGACAACAGCCAGACACGTTTTTTTGCTCATTTGTATTTGCAAAATGATGACCGCACACTTCGCCCGACCTTCAAAGATTTTTTTAAGGTTTTAAAGCACTCAAAGGTGAGAGCGTTTGCTCTTCCGTCCCAGACTGAGAAACTTGCAAGGCTCGTCATGGCGGACAGAGTTTTTGGTCAGGTCATCGACTCGCTTGTTGCGCGGAGGATATTTCACAGAACGGTTGTTGCGGTTTTGCTGCCGCAGGCTTCTGAAAACCCCGCAAAGTCTTCGGCGAGATTTTTTCTGCATGCACCCGGTTTGGCCGCGCGGGAGTCCGAGTCGAAGCAGGTCTATCAATTTGATGATGTGTCTGCAGCTTTGGCGCAAATTGTCGGTGTCCAATTGAGTCAGACTGATGCTCAGGGACGGAAGATTTTTAAAGGCTCCGGATTTGAATCCGAATCGCCCGCTGTAGCGGCTGTGGCGGCTGCAGCTGCAGCGGTTTCGTCGCCTGCGGCCGTGACGGCGGCAAACAGCAAAGCAGAGAGCAAGGCAGGTGCCGCCGCTGTGACTGCATCCGCGGTCCAGCCGGCTTCGGCTTCGGCATCAGGTGAGAGTGCCCCAGAAAAGCAGTACGTCAGCAAGTTTCGCCTGATTGTTCTTCCCCGAGCTGCAGGTTGCCAGCCGTTTGAATGGTTGGCTTCATCGCCGTATTTCGGGTTGACTTACAGTCAGCCGATTGTTGAAGAACCCAATCCGCGGGGAAGAACTATACGGGTCTTTCCGTGCAGTCTTCGGGATCAGGTGATCGAACTCAGTTGGTTTCAGTCGCATGCCGGTCACGCCGGCGAATCCGTAATTTCGGATCAGGTGAGTCAGTGGCTCGGGGGAACATTTCGGATGAATAGCGTCACAAACGAAGGCGGCGGGACTGACAGTCCGCTTTTTCTGGTTGGTCCGAAGGCAATGAGATTTGATTCTTTGCCCCTGCGCCTGCGAAAATTCAACGCGGAAGAAATTTCAAATCTGTTCGATCTGACCAGACATATGCACACCGAGCGCGAATCATTCGCACGAATTTTGAATCTGAGTTCACAGTTCAGAAACGACCGGTCGTCTGCAAGAACTGTAGTCTATTTTTTCAGGGAACCTGTTCTGCGGTAAAATGAATTGCGGCTGTCATCGCGTGCGGCAAACGTTCCACGGATTTCCCTGCTGCTGCGGTTTTATAATTATTTCGTCCAAGTTGATGTGTCTTGGCTGGCGCAGTGCAAAAAGAATGCTTTCAGCGATATCCCCCGCATCAAGCGGGCGGATACCTTCATAAACGGACTGTGCTTTTCGGGAGTCTCCGGAAAATCTGACCAGACTGAACTCTGTGTCCACCATTCCCGGCGAGACCATGACAACACGGAGCCCGTGTTCGAGTGTCTCGAGTCTGAGTGCCTCGTGAAAGGCCCTTACGGCATGTTTTGTAGCGCAGTAAACTGCGCCGTTATTGTATGAAGTGTGAGCAGCGATGCTCGAGATTGCCACCACGTCACCGCTTTTTTTCAGGATCATTTTTTTAATCGTTCTTCGCGTCAGCTCAAAAACAGAGCGAAGATTGGTATCAATCATTTCGGCCCAGTCGGCCGGATTGGAGTCCGAAATTGACGCCAATCCTTTGGCCAGACCCGCATTGTTTACGAGGATATCGACATCCGCAGCTCCGGCGGAATCAAGATTCGCAGGTGAATCCGAATGCGAAAGATCTGCTTCAAAAATTTCAATTGATATATCCGGAGCTGTTTTTTTGAGTTCCTTTGCCAGAGCCTCAAGACGTTCTCTGCGGCGGGCAACGAGATTCAGATGACAGCCTTCCTGCGCAAGCCTGACGGCGGTTGCGAGGCCGATACCGGAAGATGCTCCCGTAACCAGCGCCCGCAAACCTTCCAGCGGACGAACTCTCGGCTGTTGAGCGGTGCGCACGAGTTCTTCGATCAATTTCATGTTTCAATCCTAATTGATCGACGAAACGTAAGCTTCAATTGCCTTGCGGAAAAGAACTATCCGTTCGACACTTTTTTTGTAAGCCGATTCTGAGGCTCCCTGTTGCGACGGGGTGCAGACCGAGATGTAGAATTTTATTTTGGGTTCGGTTCCGCTGGGTCTCATTGAAATTTTACTGCCGTCTTCAAGCTCAAGCTGGATAACATCCGATTTGGGCAATCCGGCCAGCGGTTCGCCGGCATCAAAGGCGGTTCCGGATATTTTTCTTTGAACCTGCAGCTGATAGTCAAGTATTTTTGCAACCGGAGTTCCTGCAAAATTTTGCAACGGCTTTTCGCGCATCTGATTCATAATCCTGCCGATCCGCCTCGCTCCCTCTTCACCCTCAAGGTCGACGGTAATTAAATCTTCCTGCCACGCGCCGTGCGTTTCAAAAAGCGAGAGGAGTTTACCGCAGTGGGTAATTCCATGTTCTTTGAACGCGGCCGACATCTCAACCGCCTGACAGAGTGCTCCGATGCCGTCCTTGTCTCTGACGTAATCGCCCGGCATGTATCCGAAACTTTCTTCCGTTCCGAAAAGATATTTTTTGTCTGACAAGTTTTTGCGTTCCCAGTCATTGACGATGCCGGCAATCCACTTGAATCCTGTCAGCGTATCAAGAATCTCGACGCCGTATTGCCTGCAGATGCGGGCATGCAAATCTGACGTCACAATCGTCTTGATGATCTTGTGTTCGGGTCTGAGTGTACCGAGGCGTTTGCGTGTGGAGAGTATATAGTCAATCATCAATGCGCCGGTCTGATTGCCGTTCAGGAAAACATAATCCCCGTGAGCTTGTGATTTGAAAGACCCTTGAGCTGCCTGCGGATCTTTAACGACAAGTGCGAGCCTGTCCGAATCGGGGTCGGTCGCAAGAACAACGTCGGCGTTTTGCTGCGCGGCCTGTGAGATTGCCAGTTTCAACGCATCCGGTTCTTCGGGATTCGGTTTTTTTACAGTCGGAAAGCGTCCGTCGGGCTCGGCCTGTTCGGGGACAATATGAAGGTGACTGTACCCCCAATCGTTCAGTGCTCTTCTTGCAGGCTCTGCTCCTGTGCCATGCAGCGGCGTGTAAACAATTTTCAGGTTTTTGTTGAGCGACGGTTCCAGCTGCAGTGCGCGGACTTTTGCAAAATAGGCATCGACAGTTTCTGCGGGCACTTTTTTGACCAGTCCGGCTTTCACTGCTTCGGAAAATGTCATAACGCGAGCCTGTTTGTATTCGGTCACCGCAAACACTTCCGAGAGAATCAATTTGTCATGCGGCGGAGTGATTTGTGCACCGTCCGCCCAGTATACCTTGTAGCCGTTGTATTGGGGCGGGTTATGGCTTGCGGTGATACACAAGCCGCCGATGCAACCGAGATGCCGGACAGTGAAGGACAGACAGGGTGTGGTTTGGATTTCATCAAACAAATAGACCGGTATACCGTTGGCTGCCAGAACTGACGCAGCCTGTTCGGCAAAATAACGAGATGAAAGGCGACTGTCGTAGGCGACAGCCACGCCGCGCAGTGCCTCTGTTTTGCCTTGCTTGAGGATGTAGTTTGCAAATCCCTGTGTCGCTTTGCGGATGACCGGACCGTTCATGCGGTTGCTTCCCGCTCCAACAACTCCTCTGAGTCCTCCGGTGCCGAATTCCAGCTCGCGCCAGAAGCGGTCGCGAAGTTCTTCGACGTTTGTTGAATCGATCATGCGCTGAACTTCAGATTTTCCGTCCTGTTCGACTGAAGGATCGTTCATCCAGACTGTCAGACGCCCGAAGGCGTCTCCCAGCGAGTTTTTTAGAGTTTGTTCACTGACGGGATTTTGCAAGTTCATTTGACCGTGCCCTTTTTGAGTTCAGTTATATTTTCAGAAACTGAATTCAGGAATTTTTGAATATTTCTTTTGGTTAATGTGTCCGTGTCGGGATACTTGACCAAAATGTTTTCGAGAATTTGTTTGCACTGCGAAAGACTGTCGAGTTTCGCCTGCGAATCGCCCGTCATGGCAACCCGCTTGTAGAGTTCCGAAGCCTTTCTTCTCATGTCTTTTACGTGCGCTTCCGAGGCCTCGCGGCGCAACCCGCGTGTCCGGTCGGTTTTATTCACGTCCGAAAGGCTGTCCAGAATTTCGACGGCATCTCCCGGCTTGCCGTCATTGAGCGCGGTTTTAGCCAGCATCATGGCTTTGTCGGCAGTCAGATCCGAGCGGTCGCCCGAACCGAGTGCATCGGCCGGAGATAATGCTGCACATTGCTGGGCTGCCGGCTTTGCAGCAGCCGAATCGGAGGGCGGGTTTTTGCCGAGAATGGAATCGATGCGCTGCTGATGGGCCCTTCCCGGGAACAGACGGCGAATATTCGCGGCTGAATTTTCCAGTGCAGCCGTGTTTCCCTGCAGACGGGTCTCTTCGAGCGAGCCGAGTTGACTTGCAAATGAAAGTTCAAAGGCTGCGAAAAGCTTCAGCCGCGTTGCAAGAAGTTTGTCATATACACTGCCGGCCGGCACAAGTGAAAGGAGTTCATCGAGTTTTGCAAGTGCAGTAGCCTGCCTTGAACTGTCCGAAAGACTCAGGCGGATTTCGTTGAGCAGCGCCGATTGCGACCCCGTGAGCAACGGATCAATCGACTGCAACTCGAGTTTGAGTGTCTGGCCGGAAACGAGAGTCATAAACTGCAGGGCAGAGACACTCATGGCTTTGGCAAAAGAAGCTCGCGCACCGGTCATGTCGCCGGCAGATTCGAGACTTTCTCCCTTGAGCTGTTCAATGAACGCTGAGTTCAAAAGTGGAGCCTCAGATTTTTGGATCATTTCCGCAGAGCTCAGCACACGTTCCAGAGCTGCTTTGTCTTTTGGAGATTTTTGATGTCCGCACCAGTGAATCGCAAAGGCAATTCCCGAAGAAAAGCTCTCGGCCGCTTCGGGCAGGTTTTCTGTCAGCGAGTCGACGGCTTTACAGTCGCGCTTGGCCAGCGCGGTGTGAATTTGCGAGACCTGCATCAGAGTCAAGGTCGTTCGGACGGCCTTTTTGTCTTCTTTGGGTTCCTCGGGTTTGTTGCCGCTTTTGGGCAATTCCGGAGCCGGAAGAACAGGCTGGGGTCCCGATGCGTCTTTGGCTGTTGTACATCCCAAGACGACCAGAGCAGGCAATACGCCGCAGGCAAAGCGGACGGCAGTTTGAGACAAAGTGTTCCACGCGGGAATTTGGTTTGCTAAATGCATCGGGTGTCTCCGTTTGACTGGCACAGACAAGCCCGAGGACATTACCAGCGGCTGGAGAGACCAAGCAAGTATCGCTTCTCTGAAGAAGCTTTTCCGTTTGTGAAGAGGGCCGCCTCATAAGAGGTCAGATCGAGGTGAAATTGCGCCAAAGGGACCGATAGCCCCCAAGACCTGCGTGTGTGGTTCAAGCCGGCGCGCAGCGAAAGTGTATTCGAGTCTCTGACGTTGCCTAAAAAAAGCTCAATTCCCGCATGAGTCAGCTGATTGATGTTGACGTCTGTATACCCGTAGTTTTTTCCTCCCCTGCTGATGGGAAGCGGATACACATCGCCTGAAATTTTGAGGTTGAGACGCATTGAGCCCAGACGGACCCGAGGAACAATGCTGAAACCAAGCCTTATTTCTGTCGGGTCAAGCCTCGTCGATTCAACGTCATCCTGAGTGTCTCCGGTTCTGGGAGCACCGCAAATCGATTGTCTCTTGCCGGTTGCCGGATTCAGATAATTGTCCACGCAGGCCAGCGGAAAATTCAATACCGACAGCCCGAATGAGGGCATCCAGAAATCACCGGCCGTGGTGATGAATCCGAGATCGACCGGAGTGGATGTTGTTCTGGCAATACCTGATTTGATTGAACTGAAAATACCTTTCGAACTGGATGAGTTTTCAAGCTGCAGGGTGACCGTCGAATTCCAGCGCACGTTGGGGCGCAGCGAAAGGCCAAAAGTCAAAGCTTCCGTTCGCGTGGAAAGACTCATATTCAATGCTGCAGTTGCTGTTGTTTCGCTCGAAACGGTTCGGCTTAATCCGTCGGCGGAACTTTCATTTGCAGTCAGCGTTGAACGAATCGGTATGCCCATGAAAAATGTCGGGCCTCCGCGGTCTCCCATAACGGTCCACGGAAAGGTTTGAAGTTCAAAATATGATCTCTTTTGCGGGCTTTTGGTCGTGAGTCCCGAAAGCCATTCTGAAGGCTTCAGAGCCTGCCCCTTGAATGACTCGCGTGCCGTGTTATTGCCGCCCGCAGAAAGAGTGGGGGCCTCGATGACGTGAAAAGTCTTTCTGCTCCGCGGATGGCGCGTTCTTCCGAGAGCAGCGGGATTGGCGTAAAGAGCATCTTCGGTGAACGAATGCGCGGTCTGACTGCCACCGACTGCTCTGGAGGTTGCGGAATTCCAATTGTTTTTCCATTCAACGGGAGTCACCACGGCGTCGTCGGCCCGAACCGACGCAGTAAAAGCGACGGCGAGTGAAAACCCCGCTATGATTCTTGTCGGGAAAAACATACGACCTCCTGTGGAAGTCTCGGAGTTTTCGGATGAAATTTTAGAAATGGGATATTGACGGGTGCAATAACGTTCGTGCTGTGATTGAGGATTTATAATAAATGTCCGATTTCCCGAAGTTTTTTATGGATTTGCTCGGGGTGGTTCGATTGGATCGCCGAGTCCCTTCAGAAGCCGAATTACAGGCTTTCCATGACTGGGTCGCTGCTCAGTCGAAGGTTGAAACTCATGTCCATCTGGAGGCTGCTGTCGGTGAAGACTTTTATTTGTCACGGCAACCCCCGCGGGAATGGTCTGAATGTGTGCCTTGGAAGCGGGCTCCGTTTCAGAATCTGAGAGGGTTTATCGGTGCGTGGGTCGATTTGTCGAGGTCCGTGCGCGAGCTGAATGATTTTGAAGATATGGCTTATGCTTTTGTTGCAAAGCGCGCGGAAGATCGGATTTTATATACAGAGGCATACATTTCCCCTGCGGATTTTTCGTTCATCAGAGAACGTTTTTCAATTGCACCGGAAAAATTCGATTTTGAATCGGTCGTTAAATCTTATCTGCGCGGGCTCAGAAGAGGGCTTGCGAAATTTGCTGATGTGCAGGTCAGGCTTACGGTTGATGCGCTGTGGATTTCTTCTTCCGATGAGCGGGAGACCGTCTGGCGTGCTCTGGAAAACATTCAGAGTTCTCCTGAAGGCACTGACTCCGAGGGCGAACCTTTTATTGTGGCAATCGGTTTAGGGGGGATGGAAAATCACGCACAAATCGAGAGTCAGGCAGCGTTTTGCGAGAGGGTCAGAAAACTCGGTCTGAAGATTGATATTCACAGCGGTGAAGGCGGCGATCCGGAAATGCATCTGAAAACTTTGGAACAGCTGCAGCCGGAACGCGTTGCGCATGGATTTTCTGCGTGGACAAGTCACAGGAGGATTGCTGACAACGTTGTAATGTGTCCGTTGAGCAACATCCTGCTGAACACGTTTCAGGGCGCTGCTCACGAGCATCCGTTTTTCGAGTGTATCGGGCACGGGCTGCCGGTTGCCGTCGGTTCTGACGACCCGCTTTTGCTGGGAACTTCACTGGCATTGGAATACACGTTTATTCACGCGGTCACCGGCAACGGACAGAACATTTTTGAGACGACGCAAAAAAATGCCCGCAGCGGGATTTTGGCCTCTGCTGCGGGCGGAATTTCAAAATCCGTGGCGCTCTGAAAATTCACGATGCCAGAGACAGCATGGTTTCCAGCGGAGTCGGCCTTGAACCGACCTTGGCGGGTTTAACCGTATCTTTCAGTTTCCGCAGTTTCGCAAGCGGTACCACGCGGCCCTGCTTCTTTGTATTGTCCGCAAGCAGTGATTCAATATTTGAAATAATGTCCTGCATCAGAGGATTTCTGACCGGCCGGTTGCCGTGCAGAATCGATTCTATCAGGGTCACTTCCTGCTGCAGCAATTCTTTTGAAACTTCTCCGAACAGCCGCAAATGACGCTGAAGGACAACACAGAGATTTTCTGCCAGCTGGCGCTGTGAAACATCGGTGGCGGCGCGGATGAGAAGGGCAATGTGCTGCGCGGTCATCGAAAGGCTCTGGTGCTCGCGCGACACCCAGTCCGAGTAGGAGGCCATGAATCCCGGAAACTCATCCGGATGCTTCAGCATGTAGTGACGCAACACACTGTGGCTCATTTCGGCCAAAGCAGGAGCGGCCGAAAAAAATGTACTCAAATGTTCGGCAAGAAAAAAGAATGCGGCAGTGCCCCGCTTTTTCTGCTCAAAAAAAGCATTCAAAAGATCATCGAGCAGACTCTGGCCGAACCGGCTGATGACACGGTTCAACTGTGAGGATGTGTTGCTGTTGATCGGGCACTTTGAGAGATAATGCAGAAGAGATACGCGAATGGCATTGTTGTTGACGTTGCTTCGGGCGAGCAAACTTGTCGTGACGTATTCAACGACCCTTGCGGCACCCTGCGGATCGAGTCCGCCGCGTCCGCCCCGCTCTGCAATCATCAGCCCGAATTCGCTTACGAGAACAAGCATCGCCTGACCGATTGCATTCTTTCCTTTGCCGTCGGAAAGTTCCATGTCCGAAAGGTGCAGCATCGCAACTGCAACTTCGCGGTAAAAGTCTGCGTCCGGAGAAATATCCAGTATTGCATTCAGAAAAGAGAGACTCGTATCCCAGTCACGCTCGTGCGCAAGACCTGCGGCAACAAGCCAAAAAGTTCCTTCAAGATGCTTTTCGCTGTCGTAGTGCAACTTCAGGCGTTCGGCTGCGTGGCGAACAATTTTGATGCGTGATTCTCCGGCCGAACATTTGAATCCGCGAAGGAAATTGAGTTTGTGAGTGTCAGAGGAGTGGGGCTGCAGAGCCGCTGCATCGTCCAGTTCCTTCAGTGCCGCTTCCAGCGCTTGGTCGGGCGGAAGCTCTTTCAGGTGATGTGACATAGTAACCCCCTGCGTCGCGCCGCTTCAAGATGCCTGATGACGTTTGATGTATTCGGCAATTCGGGCCCGCGAATTTTCATCGAGACCTCTGAGCTCAAGTCCGTATCCGATGTGAAGACCTTTTTCCCTCGCCTGACGAACGACAACGGCCTTGAGATGCATCGGTTTACCGAGGCCTTTGCCTTCCTTGAGGGTCAGTTTTATTTCGTCGTTAATTTTAAAAACTGCGTCTTCGGTTTCGAAGTAGAGTCCCGAAGTCGAAATGTTTTTGATGTGTCCGGTGGCAACAAAGTTGTCATTGTGCGCAACAACCAGTTCACTTATGACGGCTCTGGGCGCGCGTCTTGCAGGTTTGTCATCCTTAGGCTGCGCATGTTGAATAGGTACGGAAACCAGATGTGATTGCGGTGCTGCGTGACCGAGTTCATCGACAGAACTGAGAGCTTGCCAGTCTGCAAAGCCTTCCCGATAGACGAAATCCGAACTATTAAGTGCGCCTTCGGAGATGGCCAGCCGCAGCTCCTGCTCTGTCATGGGACCGACCTGTGCTTCATTGGCATAGTAGAACCAAATTCTCTCGTTCAGCGCCGCTCCCATGGTCTCACTCCCCATAAAGATTGAATTTCCTTTGAGCCAAAAGGTTCATCGGAAGGACCTGATATGATCTTGACGGGAATTTTTGAAAAATCTACAAAACAAAATTTTAAACAATTTTAACGGATATTTGCGGTGAGGGATAATTTTCGTGCGGACGGCTGGAAAGATCTTCGGGTTTTAAAGAAAATAGCGAAATCAGGGAGGTAGCCAAATGAGCGGCTGCGGACACTCGGTTTTAACTAAAATATCGAAATTAATTGCCTTTATATTATCACTGGCTTCGTTTCAGGGTCCGGGGGAAGCAGCTGAATATAAGAGCGCCCAAAATCGCGAAAAGACAGCTGTTCCGAAATCAGCTTTGCCGGCTCCTTCACTTGATTCAAATTCTGAATATCTAAAGGTCTTTGAGCAATTTGAGGCACTGCAATCTTCGGGTCAGCGGGAAAAGCTGGTCTCGCGTTCTTACTTTCAATCCCTCAGCTGGATTGGCCGAACTGCCTGCATAAACTACGTCTGCGGAGTCATGAAGACAGACTCCTGCCGGCAAGTTCTTCAGACAGGCTTAAGTGATGAGGCTTTGGTCGTCCGCGACCACGCCCTCCGGATAACAATCGCATCGGGTTACTTTAACGCTCAGGAAAAGAAATCTGCTTCGGAAATGGTGATAGGCGATTCCAGAAACTACAGAAAAGGCCGGCCGTTCTGGATCGTGGAGCGGGCGAGGGAATTTCTGGTTGCCGATTCGGGCGGATCAGCGGGGCGTTGATTTCAGTGCGTTTTCAAGTCGCTGGATTGAGGTGCGGAGCCACACTTTGTCTTCGACCCCGTCGAAAATCAACTCAACGCGGCGATTTCGGGCCAAAGCAACTTCATCCTGATTGGGATCGAGCGGACGACTTGGTCCAAATCCTGCGGCCCGCATCCGTGATGCGGGGACTCCGGAGCGTTGCAGGACATCTTTCACGGCATTCGCCCGCGCCAGCGAGAGACGATTGTTGTATTCGAGATCGCCGCGAATATCGGTGTGACCTTCGATCACAAGCGAGGTCCATTTTTGCGGATTCTTGTAGAGCAGAAAGCCGAGTTCTCTGAGGAAGATCTCCGAGCGTTTGAGCAACTTGAATTTATCTGTTTCAAAATTGACGATTTCGGACCCCAGCAAATGAGTATAATTTTCTTTGACCACGGTGCGCTGCACCGGTTTTTCGACCTGAACTTTCCTCACAACTTCATTGTTCGTTTGATTTCGGATGTCTTTGACAACAGTTTTTGGTTTAAAAACTCCGGTTCCGAACTGCAGGCTCAGCATTCCGATATGAACCTGCCGCTCGAACAAATTTAAATCGGTCAGGTATGAAAGAATGAGCCGAGGTTTGAAATCGATACCGAACTCAAGTGCCAGCTGGCCGCCGACAAAAATCGCCGAATGATAAAGTTTTTTTGTATCCGGACCAAAAGAGGCGTTGGTGCCGAGGTATGCCGCTGCGGTCGGACCGGCTGACCAAATTCCGTCTCCGTCGGGTGAGTTGTTGAGTCTGATACGGGCACTGAATTCGGCAACCGCCGTCTGTGTCTGAATTCTCACATTTTCAAGCCGGACGGGAGCACCCGTTTTTTCATCCGTAACAATGTCGAAATCACCCTGCAGTTTTGAAACGCAGTATCCGCCCCCGCCTTCAATTTCCAGATCACGGTTGACGAGCGTGAGCAGCGCTTTACCCCCGTACAGGGCACCTTGCTTTGAACTTTCATCAGCGTTGTCGGACGATGTTTTTACAAAAGCACCGTCACCGCCGACAAAAAGGTTGAGTCCGAATCCGCTCGGCCTGCTGTAATCGCTGCCGGTCCGCACTGTTCTGCTCTGCGTTTTAGTTGCAGTCTCGGATGACGCATTCGCCGAAAGTAAATAAAGAGAGACGGATAAACCTGCAGCTGCCCGCAAAATTAATTGCATTTTTCACCTCGGCAGGTTTCCGGTATTGCCTTTCGCCTGACGAAATTATTCAGTGTGTCGTTGAGTTCATCCGGTTGAGTCAGGCCGCTGAATGAGAGTTCGATCAATTGGCCGGAATTGCTCTGGGAATTACGATCCGGAACTATTTGCTTCCCTCCGAGGCCTGCGGAAAAAACACGCTGTGCCGGAAGTCCGGCACTGACGAGCACATTTCTGAGAGATTGTGCGCGCGCCTCGCTGATTTTTTTGTCCCTGACCGAATCACCGGAACTTTTTACGGTGACCTCAACCGTTACTGTCCGCCATGTCTCCTGAAGCTGCTTGAGCTCCTGAGCCAAATCTATCAGAAAGGCCTGATCTTCCGGAGCAAGCACGGCCTGCCCCCTGAGAAACCGGAGAGCATTTCGCGGAAGAGAAAATTTGCTGACATCTCGCACAACCGAGCGCGTAACGATTTTTGGAACTTCGACTTTTTGAATTTTTTCGGTCCGGACGACGACATCGGTTTTTCGGAGAAGAATGTCGTAACCCCGCAGAGGAATACCGAATTGAAGAGTCAGTCCGTAGGACAAAACTCGTCTCTGATTGTCGGGAATTTCTGCCATCAGTGCTGCGCCCAGCCGGAAAATTCCGGAGTCACTCAGAATGTCGACAGCCATCATGCCGCCGCCCAAAAGCATATTGCTCACCAAATTTTTTCTTTGACTCAGGGTTAAATCAGTTCCGAAATAGTCTTGAACGATGATTCCGAGATTAAATTTGTCGGTCAGGCGGAAACGCAGACCGCCTTCTGCAAACGCAGACTGGGTGTAAATGCGGTGCCCTATAGAAGGGACGGCGGGATTTTCGCTGCGGGTCACACCGTAAAGAGCTGAATACGACCATCCGAGTCCGGCTTCGGCAATGACGTCCTGAAAAAGAAAAGATGCCATCGCTTTGCCGTTCAGAAAGCTTCCGTTGAACGGGCCTTCATCCGGTATCGTCGGAGTATGTGAAAGGTATCCCGCGTCAGTGCCCATTTGTAACACGAGCGGCACAGGTGCATTTCCGCGCACATATTTTTCGGAATTACGGACGGTGACCTGAGGGGCATTTTCCGATGCCAAACCTTGGGTATGAAAAAATAAGGCAGAAGCCGTAAGTACGCGCCTTATGTGATCGGCGGCCATTTGTGCGTCTCTCCCGAGTATTATCCCATATAGGAGAGTAACTGAACCTCACTTTGAGACAAGCCAAGTTTCCGGCATATCACGGCAATCTCCTTACCGTCCTGAATCAGCCTTCTTGCCTCGGCGTATTTTTCGGCCTGAAGTTCCTTCAGCACTTCGTCCGAGGGAACATTTTCATCCAGAAAGCGGAGAATCTTTCGCGCATCTGCAGCGCTTTCGGTGAGGTGGTCATGAGTCTGGCCTGCAACCTGAATCGTCTTTTCAAGTTGCATTTTTTGGCGGTTTATCTGTCCGACTGAAACATCGGCCAGTTCGCGGAGCTTGTCTTCCAGTTCGGTGACAAGGTGTTCGCACTTGCGGTTCATTTCTATCCACTCTTCATGAGCATCCGCGCCGACCCGTTTCAGCTTGACGAGAGTTTCTTCGGAGAGTTTTTTGGCCTCCCTGAGGTCACGCGCAACGGCCTGCTGGAGCTCGACCAGTTCGGAGCGCTCCGAATCGAGCCGCGCAAATTCGCGTTCCCGTGCTCTTTTTCCGCTCGAGAGCCAGCGAAAACAGGTGAGGAAAAAGACTCCTTCGAGCACGAGGAGCACAAGAGCGAACACCGACATGACAACAATGGTATTCACAGTGATGCCGCTCCGACACCCAGAAAGTCGGCAAGAACCTTTCCGTCGATGGGGTCAATATTCACCGTTTGCACGGTGAGCATATAACGGTTGGGACGGCTGCCTACGTCCTCGCATGAAACAACCCTGCAAAGCATCTGAAAGTGCGACGGCGCTTCCGTATGACGGTAATCGACGTGCCTTGATTTTCTTGCCCAGTAGTCGGGAAGCTTTACGTGAACACGCATCAGGCATCCGGTCTCATATGAGAGGGAGGAGTAGAACATGATTCCGTCCGGCGCGACACTGAGCGACTCTCCCTGCAACATTTTGTTTTCTGTGTTCGTGATATTGAATTTGCAGTAGCGCAGGGGGATCTTTTTCGAGACCAGCCTGAGCCGGAGCGAGGACAGAAGTTCGAGAGTCGAGACTTTCTGCAAATTTCCGGATTCGTCTGTATCGTTGTGCAGTTCGTCGTATGAAGTGATGTTCGTCGACATATTACCCCCGCGTTGCAAAGATTTTTTCGATTTTTTCTTTGAGCGTAGCCGCATTGAACGGCTTGACGATGTAGGAACTGACTCCCGATTTGACCGCTTCGACGATGTTTTCTTTGTCAGCCTCTGCAGTCACCATCAAAAACGGAAGTCCTTTTAGCTGCGGATCGCTGCGAACGGACTTCAGAAGTTCAATTCCCGTGATGTTCGGCATGTTCCAGTCGGAGATGACAAATTCGAAATCACCCTTCTGACGCAGGGTTCGCAACGCCGCCTCCCCGTCCTCGGCCTCCTGAACATTTTCATATCCAAGCTGACGAAGGACTTGCCGGACGATTTTTCGCATGGTCGGAAAGTCGTCGACGATCAGGATCTTCAATTCGGGTGGTGGCATCGGCATGAATTCTTCTCCGTCATTCCTGCAGAAGGTTCTTCAATTTCAGGCGCATCTTCTGCACGGCCTGCGTGTGCAGCTGGGAAACCCGCGATTCCGTGACATCAAGAATCCGGCCGATTTCCTTCAAATTAAGATCTTCATAGTAATAAAGGCTCAAAACGAGTTTTTGCTTCTCAGGCAATTCTTCGACCGTTTTAAGAATAATATCCCTCACGCCTTTTGCCTTGAGCATGGTGAAGGGGTTTTTGGAGTTTGGGTTTTCGAGGCACTCAAGCAGTGACTTTTTGTCGCCCGAGTTGACTCCGCCGAGCTCTTCCAGCGAAAGCATCGAAACTCTCGTACGACCCGATTTTTCGTGAAATTCCTCGAGTGAAATTTCGAGAAACTCCGCGGTCTCTTTGTCCGTCGGAGGCCGGCCGAGTTTTTGTTCAAGCTCATAGCGCGCGCGTTCTTCGCGTTTGTTGGTCTCGCGCACTGAACGCGGCACCCAGTCCTGATTGCGCAACTCGTCGAGAATGGCGCCGCGTATGCGGAATTCGGCATACGTTTTAAACTTGTTGTCACGACCCGGATCGTATTTGTCGATCGCGTCCATAAGACCGATCACACCCGCCGAGAACAGGTCGTCGATATCAATGTTGGACGGCAGACGTGCCGCGATTTTTTGGGCTATGTATTTAATGAGCGGTGCATAGTCCATGATCACCTGATTGCGCATGGGATCATTTGATGCTGCCTGTGCCCGCGCCTGATTTCCTGCCTGTTTCTTTTGTTGGGCAGTTTTTCTGGCGGCCTTTTCACCGCTCTCGCTGTTGTAAATTGATTTTTTGGCGGAGTTGTCGGAATTCTCCCCGCCCTTATCCTGAAGAGGCTGCTTCTTTGCTAGATTTGCCGGACTCATAGCTTCCCCCAAGCAGGATATTAGCTCATTAACTCATTGTGTTGACCGGATACCAGACGCTTCCAGAAGAACTGCATGGTTCCCTTGGGCTGCGGCCGATCGCTGTTGAACAGAATTTCACGTGCCAGCGACCGCACTCCGCGCGATGCTGCGGAAAACGGATACCTTTGAACGTACGGAGCCCGCTCGCGAACGGAATTCCGAACCGAGTCGCAAAGCGGAATATTACCGAGATAGTCGACTTTGACCTGTAAATATTCGGCGGCAACTGAACTGAGTCTCTCATAGACCCGCAGCGCTTCCTCATCGCTTTTGGCCATGTTCACAATGAGTTTGAAAACAGTTTCGTTGTTGGTCTGGAAGAGTACTTTCATTGTTGCATACGCATCTGCAAGGCTTGTAGGTTCAGGCGTGGCAACAAGCACAACCTCCGAAGCGCTCGCTGCCCAGTATTGGACGTTCTTCGACACTCCGGCCGGCGTGTCGATGAGAACGATATCGAAGTCGTCCTGCAGGCATTCAATTTGGTCGAGAAGAACCAGTTTTTGCATTTTTCCCAACTCACTTACTTTTGGCATTCCGCTCGAAGCCGGAATCAGGCGCAAGCCTTCCGGACCCGTGACGATGACATCCTTGAGTTCACGCTCACCGCTCAGAACGTCGTCCAATGTGGAGTCGGCTCTGACGTTCAGCACAACGTCAAGATTCGCAAGTCCCAAGTCACCGTCTATCAGCAATGTTCGCATCCCCTCTCGGACGAAACACAGCCCAAGGTTTGCAGTGGTCAAAGTTTTGCCGACACCGCCTTTTCCGCCGGTCACGGTAATCACCCGCGGTGCTTTTTTGTCTGTTGAGGGAACGGCACTGCCGAAACTTCGCAATGTTGCGGGTGCGCCTGCAAATGGTGCAGGCAGACGGGCTTCTTCCATGAGTCGGCGCAGAGTTGTTGCTTGATCGAACACGCTTTCGTTCTCCCGTTTTGAGTCAAAGTTTGAAAATTCTTTCGACAACCCGTTCTTTTGTCGCAGGCTCAAGATCCTCCGGCACTTTTTGCCCCGTCGTGAAAAATGACAACGGAATTTTGCTGGTGATGTTGGTGTTGAGAATCTCACCAAAACTCCACGATTCATCGAGTTTGGTAAAGAGCAGACTTTGGGGGTTGACCATGCGGAATGATTTCAGGGTTTCGTCGAGATCACGTTGCTTCATGCTGGCCGAGAGGACCATATGGAAATGGACCGGAAAAGGCATTGTGCTCAGTTGACGGAGCTGATCCATTTGTGCCTGATGTTTGCTGCTCCGTCCGGCTGTATCAATGAAAATAAGGTCGTAATCATAAAATTTTGTGACAAATTCGGACAGGTCCTGCAAATCGCTGACTTCCGTAAAGGGGCAGTCCAGAATTTTTGAATACGCGCGAAGCTGGTCGGCGGCTGCGATCCGGAACGAATCCATACTGACCAGAGCGACGCGTTTTTTGTCGGTCAGCTGCATACGGGCAGCCAGCTTCGCAATTGTCGTTGTTTTGCCGACTCCGGTAGAGCCGACCAAAGCGACGACCTTTTGGTTGGAAAAGTTTGATTGGGTCGCAACACTCATCTGACGGAACAAAAACCTGATACTCTGGTTCAGGTAATGTTCTTTGAGCCGCTCTCCGTTCAGCGGTGAGCCGTCGCCCTGTGAAGCCTTTGGTCCCGACGTAACAACATGGGCAAGTTCACTGATAATCGCCTCCAGAACGCCCGCCGCACGCAGTTTTATACAGATATCATTGAGGCATTCGTCCCGAAGAGCGGGATTTTCATTGTCGCCGGTGTACTTTTGTCTCATGAGGTCGTGAAGAAGGATTCTGATCTCCTGCATTTGATCAGAAACATTGACGTGCGGAATCATTTCAATTTCGCGCCGTACTTTGGAGAGTTCGTCACGCAGAGAACGGACTTCGACCGTAGAATTTTCGTCAAAACGCCTGAGAACGCCGTTCAGATGCGGAGATTCTGTTTCAGGTGTTCTTGCGGTTGCCGGTGAGGAAGCCGAGCCGAGGCCGGAGAGTTCTTTGGAGTTCAGATGCGTTGTCCGCTTTGGGACCGGCGTTTCGAGCGCGCCGGCAAGAGTCTTTGCGAGGGATCGGGTAGCTGAGTTGAGCTGCGGCAGCGTGTTGCCTGATTTGACAACGTTGACGTCGCTTTTGGAGTCGACATTCGGAAAATTCACGCGTTGTGCACGGGCCGCTTCCTCCGGCGAAAGCATGGTGCTCCGTTGTTTAACGGGCGCAGCGCGGTTTTGGCTGCTGTTGGTTGCTGCCGCTGCAGCCGTGACCTCGATGACACGGACCGATTTGCCGGTTTCGTCTGAATATGACGTTTTTTCACGCGTCGACAGTATGACTGCATCCCTCCCAAGCTCTTTTTTAACGAGCTTGATGGCATCCTGCATATTGAAGGCCTCGAACTTATGGACATCCATTGTCACACCTCGAAAGTTGAGAAGTCATCCCTGCCTCTCATGAAATCATTTGAATATTGCGAATGCTTGTACCTGCAGAGACCTCGTCATAGGACAGCACGGCAACCTGCGGCAGATAACGCGCCACGAGCCTCTGGAACGGTTGACGGAGACGGGCCGACATCAGCAGCACAGGCTGTGTACCTTCGCTGTCGAATGCCGAAATTCCCTGCATGAGTTTTTGAAGAATTTCCTGCGCCTGACGTGCATCAAGATTGAGATAGGAGCTGCCGTTGTCGGTTGTGACAAGGCCGCCTCCGATAATGTCTTCAATCATTCTGTCAAAGGTCACAACCACGAGTTCGTCCTTGTCGTTCAGGTACTTCTGAGAAATTCCGCGCCCCAGTGCTTTTCTGCATTGCTCAGAAAGAACGTCAGGGTTCTTTACAATCTTACAGTGGTCAGCGAGGCACTCGAAGAGTGAAAGAATGTCTCGGACCGACACATCCTCGCGCAGCAGATTTTGCATGACCTTAACAACATCACCAACCGTGAGACGCTCGGAATGAATAACCTCTTCAACGACTTTCGGATTTGTTTCTCTGAGTTTGTCGACGAGATACTGAACGTCCTGCCTTGTCAGAAGTTCCGACGCATGTTCCTTGAGTGCCTTGGTCAGGTGAGTCGCAATGACAGTTGCGCAATTCACGACCGTGTAGCCTCGGAATGCGGCTTCGTCTTTGTCGCGCTTATGGACCCAGATTGCCGGCAGGCCGTATGCCGGATCAGTTGTCGGCTCTCCTGAAATCGGCATTTCTACATTGCCCGGATCCATTGCGAGGTAGTATTCAACCATCAGCTGTCCGGAACCGATTTTGCTGCCTTTGAGTGAAATGGTGTACTGGCCGGGGGCATTGTTCAGGAGGTTGTCCCTGAGTTGGATCTGAGGCACGACAATTCCGAGATCCTGCGCAAATTGCTTTCTGATGCTTTGAATACGGTCGACGACCTCGCCGTCCTGCTGCGGATCGATAAGATGGACGAGAGCATGTCCGACTTCAACGGTCAGCATGTCGAGTTTCATGAGGCTCTCGATGCTCTCCGATTCTTTCTTGTCGCGGCCGGTGCTGTCGGTGTCCTTGCTGTTTGAGGAGGTTTCACTTTCTTTGACGAGCATTTTGTCCGCAATTCTGCCAAGGAAAATCAATCCGGCACCGAGACTGAGGAACGCAAGTTTCGGAAAGCCCGGAATGACTGCCAGCAGAAAGAGGATTCCTGCAGATACGTAAAGCGCTTTCGGATGGACGCGGAATTGCTTTGCAACCTGCCCTCCGAGATCGCCTTCGGAGGTCGAACGTGTAACGATAAGACCCGCGGCAGTTGAAATCATCAGCGAAGGGATGGCAGCGATAAGTCCGTCACCGACGGCAAGAAGAGTAAATGTTTTGGCAGCGTCGCCGGCACTCATGTTGAATTGAATAATTCCGACGATAAGACCGACAATCATGTTCACGAGTGTAATAATTATACCCGCTATAGCATCACCGCGGACGAATTTGGACGCACCGTCCATGGCACCGTAAAAGTCGGCTTCCTTTTCAACAGCCGTTCTTCTTCTCCGTGCTTCCTCTGCGTTGATGTGACCGGCGTTGAGCTCGGCATCAATAGCCATCTGCTTTCCGGGCATGGCGTCGAGTGTAAATCGTGCCGCAACTTCCGCGATACGACCCGAACCCTTGGTGATAACTACAAAGTTAATGATTGTGAGAATGACGAAGATCACAAGTCCGACGCCGATGTTTCCTGCGATAACCAGATTACCGAATGCCTTTATCAGAGCACTCATGGAGCCCGATGCATCGCCGCCGTGTGTGAGGATTGAACGGGTTGTTGAAACGTTAAGTGCGAGGCGGAAAAGGGTCGAGATAAGAAGAATCGTCGGGAAAACACCGAATTCGAGGGGTTTGGTGATGTAAATTGAAACAAGCATGATGACGAGCGAGGTCGAAAGAGACAGTGCAAGCAGAAAGTCGAGGACGATTCCCGGAAGCGGAAAGAGCATCATCGGCAGGATTCCGACAACGGCAACGGCAATAAGCACATCCGGACTGCGCATCCATTTGAACATGGAGGCGGCTCCGCCGTCTGCGGCTGTGTTTGCCTGTGCAATGTTTTGAGCTGCCATGTCACAAACCCCTGTTAAAAAAACTCAATCAGGAAACTGCGCCCTGCAGACTGAACCTTTCAAAATAATCACGGCCGCGGGCCTGATAGATAACCTTCATGACTTCGATGACGGATGCATACAGGCTCGGCGGAACTTCCTGACCGACCTTGACGGTCTTGTAGAGAGTGCGGGCCAATGCTTTATTTTCGACCAGCATGATGTCGTTCTTTTTTGCAATTTCGCGAATTTTCAAAGCGAGAAAATCCTGACCTTTCGCCACGACAATCGGGGCTGCCATGCCTCTCACATACCGGATTGCAACGGAGAAATGTGTCGGGTTGGTAATGACAAATGTTGCTGTCGGCACAGCGGCAACATTTTTCCGCATGATAAGCTCGCGGGCCATGCGCCGGCGCTGGCTTCGGACCAGAGGGTCACCTTCCTGAGCTTTGTTTTCTTCTTTGACTTCCTGTTTGCTCATCATCATTTGGCGGTTGAGTCTGAAGAGGCTGTACCCGTAATCGGCAACCGACAGCACTGCCGCCGTCACGGTCATCCACGTGAGAAGTTTGAGTATGGAAGAAAAAAGCTGACCGGCAAAAACTGAGGTTCCCTGAAAGTATGCCAATCCGCTGAACTGAATTTCATTTTTTAGAAAAACATACACGACCGTGCAGAAGGTAATTCCTTTAATCAGCACTTTAACAAATTCCTCAAGTCCGCCTGCCGAGAGGAGCCGCTGAAAACCTGATATGAAATTCAACTTGTCGGCAGAAGGAGTGATTTTTTTCCATGACCAGTTGAACTGGGTAAATGCAAGTCCGATCACCGAAGGCGTAACCGAGAGTACAACGATTGAACCTGCGACAAGCGGCAATACCGGTGCAAATATTTGCGAGCTTACATCTGCGATTGAAACAGTCTTTTGTCCGGCAGTAGCGATTATTGCAAAGGCCCGCTGGAAAGAAACCCTGAATGCGCTGACAATGTCGCTGCCGAGCATGGACAGCCCGACAGTGACAATAATCAAAGTAACTGCGGCAAGAATCTCGCGGGGATTGGCAATCTGACCTTCCTCGCGATATTGCCTTTTTCGCTCTTCGGTTGCCTCTTCGGTTTTGTCCTGCTGACTGTCTTCTCTTTCTTCCATTTCTCAACCTCAGCGTTTCGGATCAAAAGCTTTTTGGACTCTGGAAAACGCGGTCACTTCCTGAGTACCGCCGTGTTCTCCGATGAGTCTGACAAAAGCTGCCGATGAGAAGAAAAGAACGACCATACTGAGCAAAAAACTGAGGGGAAAACTGATCACAAATGCGTTGAGCTGGGGAAGTGCGCGGTTCAGAAGACCGAGAGCCAGAGTGCAGAGCGTCTGGATCAACAGAAGCGGCGCTGCTATCCGCAGTCCGATATCGAAACTGTTCGTCAGTGTCTGCATGACAATGTTAAGCAGAAGCTGCGGATCGGCCGAAGATGCAAAAGGTATTGTGACGAACGAGGAAACAATCCCCTGAATAAAAACATGATGAATGTTGAAGGTCAGAATGAGGATGGTGATTAACCAGACTTTAAGGGACGTAAACGATGATTCCTGTGTTCCGGTCTGAGGCGAGAAGAGAGTCGCAGTTTGAAATCCCATGTTGACGCCGACAATGTTTGCCGCAATTGCGGCTGCAAATGAGAGCAGTTTGGCTGCAAAACCAACGGCGAACCCGAAAAAGACTTCCCTGATTGTAGCGAGGGCAAGTGCCAGCGGACTCCATTGAATGAATCCCTGTGTCGCCGTGATGTCTTTTTCAACTGCAGGCCAAATGCAGATGCTTAACGTCAATGCCAGCAGAATTCTTATTCTTGATGGGATATTTGCATCGCCGAATATGGGAAGAAAAAACAAAACGCTCACGATTCGCAGGAACAGCATCACTGCGAGCGGCCAGACTTTCGGGTCGAGCTGTAGGAGCGATTCAAAGGTCATTTTTGTCTCACAATTTCCGGAATTTTCCTGAAAATATCCTGTGTGTAATTACTCATTCTGCGGATCATCCAAGGACTCATGACAGCAAAAACTGCAATCATCGCGGCAATCTTTGGAAGAAATGACAGTGTGGCCTCGTTGATTTGAGTTGCTGCCTGAAAAATACTGATGATCAAACCGACAACAAGCGCCGTGACCAGAAGCGGCAGGCTGATTTCGGCGGTCGCATAAATCAGACTCATCAGGATGTCCGTGACCTGCTGACTGTTCATGAAAAGCTCCTTATCAGCGAGCCGGCAAGAAGATTCCAGCCGTCAACAACGACAAAAAGAATGACTTTTAGGGGCAGGCTGACGACCGTTGGCGGAAGCATCATCATACCCATTGCCATGAGAACACTGCTGACGATCATGTCGATAATAATGAACGGCAGATAAACCAGAAATCCGATTTGGAATGCCGATTTGAGTTCACTGATGATAAAAGACGGAATCAGCACCCGCATTGGAATGTCTTCGGGCTTCTGCGGCTGCGGGCCCTTTGACAAACTAAGAAATAATTTGATGTCTTCTTTGTGAACCTGCGCAAGCATAAAATCTCTGAGCGGCACCTGTGCAATGTCGAACGCAGCTTCTGCGCTCATTTTCTTTTCCATGTAGGGCGCGATTGATGTGTCGTAAATTTTTGTCGTTGTCGGGGCCATTACGAAATAGGTCAGAAAGAGTGAGAGGCCGACCAGAACCTGATTCGGAGGCATCGTCGGCGAACCGAGTGCCTGACGGACAAAGCTCAGAACAATCAGAATACGTGTAAATGCGCTCATCAGCAGAAGGATGGCCGGTGCAAGCGTCAGAATGGTGAGAATGGCGACAACACGAAGTGCAGGAACGAGATCGTCGGAGTTTTCCGAATCCGCGATGCTCAGTGAAAACAGCGGAATGGAACCGCCCTTCAGGCTTGTTTTCGAGGGATTAATGCCTTGGGAATTCACCGGTGCGATCTGAGGGACTGCTGCGCTCTGCTGCTGTGCCTTGCGATCCTGCGCGAATCCTTCAGATGAAATTCCGGATGAGAGCAGAAGGACTGCTGGAATAAGGATGAGTTTGAGGTACCGGAAGAATCTCAGCACATGATTTTTTGATACTTTCATCGTTCCAATTCCTCAGGTCGTGTCATTGTTTTTCTGCCGCGCCGTTTGTGCTTCGATTATGACAGCGGCCTGAGTTCCTTAAGCCGTTCGCGGATCATGTTGGTCACGTTTCCGGCCTCATCCTGATTCGATGCATTTTGGCTCTGGTTCTGCGGAAGAGCTCTTTTGCTTTCCTGCTCGAATGCGTTTGCCAGATATTTGGGAAACGCAGCACGTGTCTGTTTCATTGTTGATTCAGTTTTTGACTGCGCAGGATCGGCCGATGCGGCTTTCCGCTCGGTGGGCAGAGGAGCTGCAGCTGCCTGTCTCGTATTCTCCGCCGGAAGAGTCTGGCTTACCTTTGTTTCACGGTTTCTGAGATTCTTTTCTCGCAGGTTTTTGAGCGCCCCCATAAGCATTTCAGAGCGTGCAATTGCTGTCTCCTGACCTGCGTCTTCCGTCTCGGCGGCCGGTGCCGAGACGAGTTTTACCGGTTCTTCGGCATACGTCTTTTGCTGAACTTTGCGTCTGCGCGGCTCATCGCCGCCGTCACGGATCAGTGACCCTGACAGGTTTTGATCGCCGTTCAATTCCGTCAGCATTGTGATGCCATGCTCGGTTGATGCCAAAGCGACTTCTTTGTCTCTGATTCGGACAAGCATAATTTGCCGTTTGGGAGATAACGACATCGTCGTAATCAGTTGAAGCTGTTTCTCCGCTTTTCCGGCAGACAGACCGCGGCCTTGCTTCAGCCGCACAGTCAGGACGCCTGCTGCTGCGATTCCCAAGATCAGGAACCCCCCTGCAAGTAGCCCTGACCACGGAAATCCGTCGTTTTGTCCGAGCGGAAGCAGTTGGGACTGGAGAGCTGCTCCGTTGGGGATCAGCGCCTGCACAGTTGATTGGCCTGTTGTATTTTCCGGATTCGTTTTCTTTTCGTCAGTCGGTTTTTGAGCATTTTGTTTGTTGTTCTCGGGCGTCGTTCCCGCCAGAAGATTTGCTGCATTGACGTTCATCGGCGTGACCGGCGAAGTTTCGTTTTTTTGTTGCTGGTCGATTTTCGCCGTAACGTCGGACGAAGGACCTGCGACTGCCGCGTTGGATGCAGATGAACCTGTCTGCAGACTTGAACCGGTCGGATTGCGCTGGGAGGTAACCTCGAGAACACCTCCGGAAGGAGCCGTATCAGCGGCAGGTATCGGCGGAACAAGTGAAGCGGTCATCTGTTTTTGTGCACCGTCAATTTTTTCGGACGACGCAGTTTCACCGGCAGACTGATTTTTTGCAATGAAGCCTGCGGATGTCTGCCCGACCGGTGCTGCATTTGCACCGGCTGCAGATGTCAATCCTGCAACGATAAACGACTTGGCAAGAGAGGAACCGGTTCGGGAGAATTTATTTTCGGCTTTCATTGCTTAACCTCGGATTTTTTTGTTCGTTCAGACTGCATCCGGCGGAGGAACGTCTTCAATTCCGAGTCCGCTCATAACGTCTGTGAGACGGACGCCGAATTTTTCGTTCACGACAACAACTTCGCCCATGGCAACAAGTTTGTCGTTGACGTAGATTTCCATGGGCTCGCCGGCCATCTTGTCGAGTTCAATCACGGAACCCTGACCAAGCTGCAGAAGGTCGTTGACCAGCAGTTTTGTTCTGCCGAGTTCCACTGTGACTTTAAGCGGAACATCGAGGACCATTTTCATCCGCGAAATGTCGACGCGGTTCATCGAGGATTCTTCCCCGAATTTGCTCAGGTTTGACTGGTCCTGCTGAGAAGACGCGCCGAGAGCTTTGCTGTCGAGTCCGAAATCTTCCGGACTGAATCCCTGATTGTCTTCCATTACATTTCTCCCATGGTCTCTGTAATTTTAATCGCTCTGTTTCCGCGGACGATACCCGGTATTCCTTTGAATTTGTGAATTCCCTCAACGGTGATGTTGAGTGGTTTGTTTGCCTCGTGGTCGAGGATAATGATGTCGCCGACCGCAAGTTCCATCATGTCGCGCAGGTTTATCCATGCATTTCCCAGCGTGCACGACAAATTAACGTGTGTTCCGAGCAGCTGGTTTTTGATTCGGTTGATCCAGATATGGTCAACTTCAAGCTGTTCATTTTGGAATCCGACACTCAGTTTTCCTTTGATCGGTTCCAGCGTTGAATATGGAATGATCAGTTTTATCGAACCGCTCATTTTTTCGAGTTCGACATCAAAGGTGGTTGAAATCACGACGTCGGACGGCGGAACGACAGCGACGAACTGAGGATTGATCTCTGTTCGCGAATAATGGATTTTGAGCGGAAAAACCGGAGCCCATGCTTTTTCCAAATCATCAATCGCCGCCATAACAATACGGCGCGCAATCTTGATTTCGATTTGGGTGAAGTCTTTTCCTTCGATTTTGGTGTAGGGCACGTCTCCGCCGCCGAAAAGGCTGTCGACCAGTCCGTAGAGAAGCTTTGCTTCGATGACCATGACGGCCGATCCGCGCAGCGGGTCGACGCGAAGGATATTCAGACAGCTGGGCAGGGGAAGACTGTTCATGAATTCCCCGAATTTAATCGGACCGCTGCTGTTGACGCCGATGTTTGCGACTTTTCTTAAGGCTGCTGACAATGATACGCGGAACAGACGGATAAACCGGTCATGAATAATATCCAAAGTCGGCATACGACCACGGATGATTCGGTCTTGGTTCGTGAGGTCGTACCGGACAAAACTGCTTTCCTGTCCTTTGTCGTCCTGCTCCTGCGTGTCGATTCGTCCGTCGGACACGGCATTTAGCAGAGCATCAACTTCGCTTTGGCTGAGTACTTGTTGTTCCATGAATCACTCCACCAAAAAATCTGTGAAGTAAATTGTCTTGACCGGTCTCTCGAACGATTCGTTCATTTTGTTGATGAGTTCTCTTCGGAGCTTTTCTTTTCCGCGTTCAGAGAGGAGATCGAGTCTTGTCCTCGAACTGACAGAACTTATTATCAGATCCCTGATCTGCGGCTCACGTTTTTTGAGTTCCTCACCCTGTGTCTTTCCACCGGTAAATTCGATGGAGACTGCGATTCTCAGATACCTGTTTTCAAGCGGATTACCGAGGTTTAAATCCATACGCGGGAGTTGAAATGTTTCGCCGAACTGCTCATCGGATTTAAAGGCCTTGAGGTCAGCCTTCTCGTCTTTTTTGTCGCCTCCTGACGCGTCGGATTTTCCGTCTTTTTTTCCGTCTTTGGAGGCATCTTTTTTGTCATCTTTTTTGTCATCTTTGCCTCCGTCTTTCTTGGCATCCTTCTTTTCGTCTTTTGCCGCGTCCTTTTTATCTTCTTTTTTGTCGTCTTTTGCTGCGTCCTTTTTGTCGTCTTTTTTCTCGTCTTTTGCCGCGTCTTTCTTATCGTCCTTTGCCGCGTCTTTCTTATCGTCCTTTGCCGCGTCTTTTTTATCGTCTTTCGCGCCGTCTTTACTGTCGTGTTTCGCGCCGTCTTTACTATCGTGTTTTGCGGCGTCTTTATCTTTGCCTGAATCCTTTGAATCGTGAGCTCCGTCAGTCTTTCCGTGATCGGATTTGGCAGCCATCGATGCGGATTTTGTCATGAAGGTTTTGTAGACAAAAAATCCGCCGGCCAGCGCTGCGGTCAGCACTACTCCCGCTATTCCGGCAATAAGGACAAGTTTGCGTTTTTTGCGTGTTTCCGCAATTTCGTCCGGTGGTCCTTTTTCAGCTTTTGCTTCCTGTGCCGGCTTTTTTTCTTCTTTTTTGGACATGTTTACTCCCATGGCCGCAATGTCGTGCCCTCAGAGCTTCTCAGATTGAAGACGGTGTGCATGGTGTAAATCTGGCCGTATGTCGGGCTTGGCCTCGGCAAGATTTTCCATTTTTGGCAGCAGTGTGCGTCGGGCGGCCGTATTTTCCCCTTTCGGGTCAGGTTTTTGTTGCAGGAATGCACGGGTCCACGTAGTCCATTGGGGCGAGTGGCGGAGATTTTATGGAATTGTCTGAATTTGCAGGCAGGGTTTTGCTGTCGGCGTCGCTGAATGAAAAAATTGCCGATCCTGACGAACTGACGGACTGTGCACCGCAGATTGATTTCGTCGTTCCGTCGCGGCCGGCGAGGTCGGAGAAGCTGTCTCTCGACATCTGGAAAAGCTCCGTAAAGATCCCGTTCCCGACACGCAGTGATCTTTTAAGGCCCGAGCAGGTCGGCGTTCTTCTGCATTTTTTTGCAAATCATGAACTTTTGGCTCTTGAGCTTATGGCACTGGCTCTTCTGAAGTTTCAGGATGCGCCCTCTTCATTTCGGATGGGCATCGCTCACACGATGCGTGACGAACAAAGACATTTAAGAGCTTATATTTTGAGAATGAAGGACTTTGGAATCGAGTTCGGAGATCTTCCTTTGAACGACTTTTTCTGGTCGCAGTGCTCGTCAATGAAAACACCCATGGATTACGTCAGCAGAATGAGCCTGACCTTTGAACAGGCCAATCTCGATTTTGCAGCTTACTTTCGCGACGTCCTGCAGGAGACGGGCGATCATTCGACGGCCTCGCTGCTCGATACCGTTCTTGCCGATGAAATGACTCACGTTCGGCATGGTTTGAATTGGTTCAGACGCTGGAAAACCGGTAACGCGTCAGACTGGCAGGCTTTTTGTCTGGCCTTGGGGACTGAAATAAATCCCTCGCGCGCCAAGGGCATGATTTTCAGAACCGATTACAGGCGTGAAGTCGGTCTTGATGAGGACTACATTTCTCAGCTTCGCGTTTTCAGCCAGTCCAAAGGCCGGCCGCCAAGGGCAATGTTCTTTAATCCGGAAGCGGAGGAGGATGTCAGAGCTTCAGGCGGCCGGTCTCCGGTCCTCAGTCGTGCTCTGGTCGCGGCGCGTGATGATCTGTCGCCTGTCATGCTGTTTCTTGCGACGCAGGCGGACCTCGTGATCCTGCCGCGCTCAATGCCGACCGGATTTCTGCTCGGACTCAGGGATGCCGGATTCTTGATGCCCGAGATCTGCACCGGAGAACTGTCGGAAAACAGTCTGAAGGAAATTCTTAAAGCACGTAAAATCAGCGGGCTTGTACCGTGGTCAGTTTCACCGACCTCACAGCGGATTGAAAAGTATCTTGATGCCGGAAGCGAATCAGTTTTCTGCGGTTCAGGCGATGATTTGCGGTGGATTCATTCGAAGGCGTCTGCTCTTGGTCTTTTGGCCGAATATCTGCATCAGTGTCCGGAGAAGAATCTCCTTGTTGATGCCGGTTCTATTGGTATGGTTATTGGTCATTGCGAGACTTTTGATGAATTCATCGGAAATTATTCTGTCTGTTTTCCCGATGACCGCTTTGTTGCCAAACGTCCTTTGAGTGCGTCCGGACGCCATCGCATTTATGGCACTTTCCGCGACGGAGGCTGGATCTCACAGCCAGAGATCATCCGGCAGTGGTTCAAAAAGTCATGGCAGACCGGCGAGATTCCGGTTGTGCAGCCTTATTTTGAACGGGTAGTGGACTTGTCGGTACAGGCGCGAATCGACTGCTGCGGCCGCGAGTCAAATACGATATTTTTGGGAATGACCCGTGTTTTGAATTCCGGTCGCGGTCAGTATCTGGGTTCCTGTGTCGGACGTTTTTTGAATGACGCGGAACCTGAACTTTTGAAATTCTTTTACGGAAAAAGTTTCGGGCGTTCTCCGGAAGAGATTCTCAGGGATATTGCCCTTTGGACGGGAAAACGACTTTCGGAAAGAGGTTATCGCGGATCATTCGGGATTGATGCTTTCGTTTTCAGAGACAAGGAAGGCGGCCTTCGTCTTTTTCCGATGATTGAAATAAATTCGCGTCATACAATGGGCCGCGTTGCACTTGCACTTTCAAAGCGGACTGTTCCCGGCCGCTCCGGTCTTTGGCTGCATATCACGCGCCCGATGCTGGACAAGCTGAATGCGCGTACCTTTGAAGAATTACGGGACCGATGGAAAGCCGATTTTCCTGTCATTATTTTTGAAAACAGCGGAGGCTCCGTGATTTCCGGCGGATTGCTGGAAACAACTCCTGCAGAACAGTCATTGAGTGTCTGGACTTGTTTTCTGGTATCCAAAAATGTGCAATCTGATTTGCGGTCGATGGGGCTGGAGAAATTGTTTTTGTTCAGCGGGGACGGCCCGACAGCTGATACGCCTGCGAAGCTGCCTTGAGCGCCCACATTTCATTTTGAATTCTGAGACTGTCTGCCGAAGGTGTGCTGTCTGTTTTTTTGTTGTCGGTATTGACCTGTTCAGCATCTTTTTTGCCGTTTTTCAGGCTCGGGTCCGTTTGTTCCATCCAGTCCAGAATTTTATCCCTGATCCCGAAGTTATTTGAGGTCGTCATGGACTTCGAATATTCGGAGTCGAGCATGCCCTGATAAATATCCTCGGCATTGGATACATCTTCCGCCTGTGCCGATTTGCGCATCGACTTAACCATCATGTCCACGAACAAAGTTTCGAATTCCTGTGCGGCCCGCTCTGCATCCTGTCTCTTTTTCAGTTGGGCTTCAGTCGGAATTTCGGTTTTTGCAGACGCTTCCGTTCGATTATTCTGCGCAGCCGGTATTCCGGAACCGGCAGGGGGTGCGGGAATAAGTGAGAGTGCCATGGGGTTTTCCTCACATCAGTTTGAGCTGGGCTTTGAGGGCGTTTGCTGCGTCCAGCGCCTGCAGAATCGAAACGAGGTCCTTGGGACCTGCGCCCAGCTCGTTCAAAGCCCGCACCAGATCGCCGACTGTTGTCGATTTTGGAAATTTGCTGACGTAACGGGTCTCGTCCTGAACGGTTATTTCCAGATTACCGTGACTGATGGCAACCGGCAGAACAGTCACCTGAGCTCCGCTTATAATTGTTCCGGTACGTTCGTTGATAACGACTATCGCTCTGCTGTCGGGTTCAACCCTAATCTGTTCAAGAACGGCCATGAAATCAACCGGCGTGAAACTTTCCGAGCCTCTTGCCTGTTCGGGTAAACGGACGCGGATGAGTCCGCTGTTTTGCGGGGTCGCAAGAAATTCGTTGAAGCGTTTGTTAATCGCATGCGCAACACGGTGCGCAGTGGTGAAGTCAGCACTCTTGAGCGAGAGTTCGATATTGCCGTTGCTGATAAAACTGCTCTGAAATTCCCGTTCGACCGTTGCCGACTGGCTGATTGCAATAGTTTTTGGAGCTGTTGCGCTGTTGTTGCCGCCGCCTCCGCCCTGTGCTCCGGCCATTGCCGTACCAAGACTCAGCGGACCTTGGGCAACCGCATAAACCTGCCCGTCGGCGGCACTTAACGCCGTCATGAGCAAAGTTCCGCCCTGCAGACTTGAACTGTCTCCGACTGTTGCGATCTGAATGTCGAGCCTGTCACCTATTCTCGCAAATGGAGGTAATTCTGCAGTCACGACCACGGCTGCAATATTTTTTGTGACAACCTCATTCGGAGTCACCTGCGAACCCAGCCGGCTGAGAAGGTTTGCAGCGGCTTTATTGGTCGCAAGACTCGCCTTGCTGTCTCCTGTCCCCGGCAGTCCGATGACGATTCCAAAACCCACAATGGGATTGCTTCGTACCCCTCTGAATGCAACAAGGTCTTTCAGCCGCACGGATGCGGATTCGTCGCTTTTTTGAGTTCCTGCCGCCACGGCTTTGCGTTGACTCATGAACGTCGTGCACAGTGCGGCAAGAAACAGCCAAATGTAATAAAGCCTGTTAAAATTAGCATTCAGTTCCATTACTTGTTGCCCTCTTTCTTCGGCTCAGCAGCTGCCGGAGCCTGACGGGCATCCGCAGGGTTCGCTTCCGGAGCAGGAGCGGACGGCGCTTGTGCGCCCGAAGCATTTGCAGACTGACCGTTCATACGGCTGCGTTCTTTTCGAATGCGATCGCGTTCAAGTTCGTTGGCTTTGGCCTGATCCCGCAGTGAAGCCTGAACAGTTTTGATTTCGTCACGGAGGCTGTCGAGTGAGGCAAGTTCACTTTTGAGATCAGGTGAAAAGCCGGCAAGTCTGCGCGATACCATTTCGTCCCATCCTTGTGCCGAATACTCGCGCATCCGGCCACCGAGGTCCTCGTTGACAGCGATATCTGTGAGTTCGCGTGCATCAAGCTGAAATGACGTGAGTTGCCGTCTCGGGACCTTGGCAAGGACCATAATTGAATTTTCTTCGCCGTTTGCGCCGGTGTACTTGCGAATGCCCCGCAAGTAGACGTCTCCTGTCGGCTCAAATCCGACGATCTGCATTTTCATTGATTTTATCGGACGGAGTGCAGCGTTCTGAGATGGACTTGCCTCGTCGGGGTCTGTGAGTTTCAGCCCGTCTTTGCCGGTCTCTTTGTCAGGTGACGAAGCCGTCTTTTTGTCTTTTGAGCCGGCTTTGTCTGCCGCAGTATTTTTGGGATCAAATCGAAGTTCTTCAGGTATGAGTACTGTGACAGTCTGCCCTTCTCTTGACGGTGAGGCATCTGCCAAAAGTGCCCTCGGTTCACGTGAATCCGCCCAGATCGAGCCTGTGCTGGAGCCGCTTTCGGAGTTTTTGATTATGACCTCGTTTCGTTTCAAATAGAGCTGATCAAGTTCCCGTTCCGGTCTTGAGGCATCAAATTTGCGCGGCTGAATTTGCATGACCGGCCGCGGCGGAGTCTGGCAGCTGAAAAGAATCACTGTGAAGGTCAGAATTATTCCCAAGAGTGTCAGCTGAACAAGCCGGCGCGGATGCTCGGGATGCTCGGTCACCTGAACGAAGCGGCTTTGAAATGCACGAAACTTCGAGTTCATGCCGGTGTTTGCATTATCGACTCTGAGCAGATACCACTCGACCGCACATTCCCATTTTAGTATGAGATTTTCTTTTATTTCAGCGAACAAGTTGCACCTCTCCTTCGCCGACGATCATTGCATTTACCGATTTGCCCTTTGAGCCGGAATTTGCGGAAGAAAATATTTCAACAGGAATATACTCTCCTATGCTTCCGCTTTTCAGTGCTCTTCCGTTGGTCCTGATACTGAGGGAAGAGTCTTTCGATACAACCGTGATTCGTACCGCGGATGATGAACGCACATCACTTATAAACGGGATTTTTTCAGGAATGACGAACGCGGAGTTTGGCTGATTCAGCGACGGAGATACGGAGTCGATTCGCCGGTTGACCCACAGTTTAATCTGTTCCCCGCATTCTGCGGCGCTCCGGTAAAGTTTCGTCACAGGGCAGGTGACTCCCTCGATACAGCTCTGGGTTGCAAAGTTGGCAACGGTCAGGCGTCCGTCTGAGGGCAGGAGATCTGTTTTCAGGGCCGGAAAGAAGGCCGGTTTGCGCGTGCCGATTTCCACTTTCCAGACCAAATCCGCAGCCGTCTTTGCAGAGGCGACAGCCGGCCGTCTGATTTGAATTTTAAACTGCGATCGCTGCAGATTGCCCAGTCGCCGAAACCTGTCCTCTTCCTCAACACCAAGAGTAAAGTCGCCGACCTCGTCCTTGAGTTCACACTGAAGACATTTGATATACATTTCGGCCGCAGAATTTTGTTTGCGGACTGCATCCAATTCAAAGATCTCTCCCGCTCCGGAAACAAGCTCCGCGAGGGCGCGCCGCAGGATGTCTTTCTGGTTTTCTGCGGCTGATGCAGACCGTGAAAGGCCGATGTACTCGACCGCGATCGGAGCATCAGGCGGAAAGTCGAATGCGAGCATGGTTATTATCTCATCTGATTGGTTGTTGCCAGCATGTCATCGCCGGTCTTAATCACTTTACTGTTGAGTTCGTATGCGCGCTGGCCGGTAATCATCGTCACCATTTCTTCGACAATGTTTACGTTGCTCGACTCCAGCTCTCCCTGACCAAGCTGTCCCGTGCCGTTTTCACCGGGAGTGGAAACGACCGGCTCACCTGAGGCAGGGCTGGCGGTATACAAGTTGCGGCCGATTGAATTGAGTCCTGCAGGATTTATGAATGTTGATACCTGAATCTGGCCGATGTTTCTGGGTTCCTGTTCACCCTGAATCGATGCCGTAACCACTCCGTCAAGTCCGACCTGCACGCGCAGCGCATTCGGCGGAACAACGATTTCGGGAACCAGCGGCAGGCCCTCGTGATTGACAATTCTTCCGTCAGGCGAGCGTTTGAAAGCACCGTCCCTCGTATAGGAAAGTGTCCCGTCGGGCATCTGGATACGGAAAAAGCCTCTGCCCTTGATCATCATATCCGTGTCGTTTCTGGTGATCTTGACGCTGCCTTCCTCAAAGGCTTTTTCTATCGAAGCGACGCGAGCGCCGTTGCCGATTTGTACTCCGCTGGGCGCAACTGTACCGTTGGAAGAGCTGAGTCCGGGAGCCCGCAGGTTTTGATATAAAAGATCATTAAAATGAACGCGGCCGCGTTTGAAGCCGTTCGTATTGACGTTGGCTATGTTGTTTGACAGTGTGTCGATCAGCTGTTGCTGTGCTTCCATACCGGTAGCAGCTGTCTGGAGGCTGCGAAGCATAAGATTCCCCCTGTTTGAAGGTCGAGACACTCTTTGCTCAGCCTACGTTGGAATCTTGAATTGCTGCTTGTTAAACCTTTCCGCTGTTCGCCAATCTCCTGCGCGGAAAAAAATGTCACTCATGGAGGAGTTCCGTTGAAAGCAATTGAACGTACCGAATATCTCAAGAGTTTTGACGGAACAGAGCTTTTCTTTCGGTGCTACTCGCCTGCCGAAATTGCATCCCAAGGGTCAAAAATAAGTGGTCTGATTCTTGCCGTGCACGGTTTTGGTGAGCACAGCGGCCGATATGCCGATTTGGCAGCCGAAGCATGTTCAAAGAATATGCTGTTTGCCTGTTTTGATCTTCGCGGACACGGCAAATCGGGGCCCCGCCGCGGTGACGCTGAAAATTTGCACGCACTTGTTCTGGATGTTCTTTTTGTCATCAATCACGCACGCTCAATTCTTGGAATTCAGCAGCGGCAGGATTTGTTTTTCGGGTTGCTGGGACACAGTTTTGGGGGTCTTCTTCTGACCTACGCGTCTTCGGTTCTGCAAGATACCTGCCCGCCTGTGTTTCTCAGTTCTCCCTGTTACCGCGTGAATCAGACTATTCCCCAGTGGAAAAAATTTGCTGCTGCCGCGCTTCCGAGAATTGCACCGCTTGCTCCTGTGCCTATTGATATTGTTCCTGCAAACATTTCGGAAAATCCTGAAAACAATGCGGCATATCTTGCTGATGAACTGAATCTTTTCAGTATCTCCGCCCGATTTGGTTCGGTCTTTCTGGGAAGCATGCAGGACGACATGATTCAGCGCGCCGCCCGAGGCGTTCGTGCCGATGTGACTCTTGTTTTTGCAGGCGGCGATAAACTTGTAGATTCTGCCAAGACCCGTGCAATTGCTCCTCTGTTTGCCAAGCAGCGCCTGCGTACTGTCGAAATCGCGAACGCGGGCCACGAAATTTTCAACGAGCTTCCGCAGTTCCGTGAAAAGGCGGTGAGCGAATTTCACCGCTGGATAGATGCGCGGGGGCTTGTCGGGTGATTCGCATCGAGAATATCGGCAAGGCTTTTGGTCCGAGAGTTATTCTCAAAGACGCGACTTACCATTTTCCGGCCGGCGAGCGGATTGCTCTTGTCGGAGCGAACGGTGCCGGTAAAACAACACTGCTCAATATTATTTGCGGCCTTGAGGACTATGATGCGGGTCAAATCATCAGGCCGCGCGAGTGCGTCTTGGGGTATCTTCCGCAGGAACCCAACGCACATCCCAAAGCATCAATAATTCATGAATGTATTGATGGTCATCATAAATTGCGTGAACTGGGTGAAAGGCGGGAGCGCGCGCAGACTGCTCTTGTTGAGCAGGGAACTGCTGCCGCGCTGGATGCGTTCGAACGCGCCCAAAAGGCTTTTGCCGACTCAGGCGGTCTGATTGTCGAAAGCCGCGCGCGGGGAATTCTTGCCGGTCTTGGATTTTCAAATGAACAATTTGATTCCGATCCTCGGACGCTTTCAGGCGGCTGGCGCATGCGACTTGAGCTGGCCAAAGTTTTTTTGAACGAACCTGATTTTCTGGTTTTGGACGAACCGACAAACCATCTTGACCTGCCAAGTTTGGTCTGGGTTGAGAATTTTCTGATGAATTTCTCCGGATGTCTTTTGTTTGTTTCCCACGATCGCGGCCTTCTCAACCGGCTGTCAACAGTGACGGCTCATATTTCCGGCGGACAGTTAAGGATATACAAAGGAAATTTTGATTCATTTTTGGACCAGAAGGAACTTGCCGAGCAGCAGGATGTTTCGAAAGCCGAAGCCATTGCCCGCCGCAAAGCGGATCTGACCCGCTTCATAGAACGCTTCGGGGCAAAGGCGACCAAAGCCCGACAGGCACAGGCGCGGGTTAAAATGCTTGCACGCCTTCAGGACCTTGAGGATGAAATCAATATTCCGCAGAAGGAAAATGAGGTTGCCTTTCAGTTCAAAGCTCCTGCGCCGAGCGGAAAAGAGGTGCTTCGGGTCAACCGGATGACGATCGGATATTCGGAAGGCAAGCCGCTGGCGAAGGAACTTCAACTCAATGTATTGCGCGGTCAGAAAATCTGCATCATCGGTGCCAACGGGATCGGCAAGTCAACTCTTCTTGAGACCATTTCGGGAAATCTCGAAAAAATTTCCGGTTCTTTTGAATACGGTTATCAGGTTTCTCCGGCTTATTTTGCTCAGGAACAGGTGAGCGTTCTGGACCGCGACAGAAGTGTACTCGAGAATGTGCAGCGCAGGACCGACCTCAGCGAGCGGGAAGCGCGTTCTTTGCTGGGCAGTTTCCTTTTTCGCGGTGATGATGTCTACAAGAAGATCGAAGTGTTGTCGGGCGGGGAAAAGAATCGTGTCGGACTTGCTGTCTTGTTGTCGCGCAATGCAAATTTTCTGATTCTTGACGAGCCGACAAACCATCTTGATATGTCGAGTGCGGAAATCTTATCCGAGGCGCTGCAGGACTATGAGGGCACAATTCTTTGTGTCAGCCACGATCGCGAATTTATAAATTCCTTTGCAACGCATATTTTTGTCATGTTGCAGGGTGGTCAAAATGCCCTTTTCGAGGGAAATCTGGACGACTATCCGAGGTTGGCGAAGATTTCGGGTTTTCCGAACATTCTTGAAAATACTTCCGTGCAGGGCGGGATGTCTTCCGCCGATTCGGGAACAGAGTCATCCGGCAAGGAAGCCCGCGTCCGGCAACGGATGGATGCGCAGGCGGAAAAACGCGAAAAGCAGAAACTGGCGAGAAGGATCTCTGATTTGGAGATGAAGATGCAGCAAATGCAGGAACGAATTGAAGCCTGCGAAGCAGAAATCAACGACGCCGGCAGTGACTATCAGAGGGCGCATCAGGCATCGTTGCAGATCGGGGAACTGCGTGCCCAATTGACGGAAACCGAGACCTCGTGGTTTGAGGCGAACGAATTGTTGCAAAAATGTGAAGCGGACGGCGAAAATGACTGATTCAAAGATGTCAGAAATTCGAACTTGGATTGTCTCGGCTTGGCTTCCGGAACAAAGTTTACTCATCGGGCAGCTGTCGCGCGGACGCAAGTTGGAAAGATTCAGTCCCAACCTGCAGGTGTGCGGTCCATACGCTTTTTTAACGACCGGAGTGGGGACTCCGCGTGCCGCACTCGCACTCGGTTCCGCACTGACTTCTGCCTCTGCTGCGGGAGCAGTGTCCAAATCAGTTTATTTCGTCGCGACCGCGGGAGCTTACCGGCCGGATTACGGCTTGAATTCGGCTCATGCCGTTTCTTCGGCTCTTTGGACGGACTCGGCGATGGCCGCCGGTCTGGCATATCTTCCAAAGACAGACAGATTCGAACAGCTGCATTCGTCCGGAATCGGCGGAGTGCATGCAGCTGAAGCCGCTTTGCGTGCAGTCTCGACCCCCGGAATTACTCTTGACCATGTGGCTGCAACCCGGTTTTCGGGGTTTGCCGAACTTGAGAACCTCGAAATTTATGGGGTTGCACTTGCCGCCTTGTCACATAACATCCGATGGAATGGTGTTTTGGGGGTCAGTAACCGTGTGGGTTCTGCTGCCCATGACGAGTGGAAATTGAATCATGAAACGGCGTCTGCAGCTGCCCAAAACAAGCTGCATGAACTTTTTGCAGAGGAATTGAGTCAGTGAGCCTTCGCATAGTCGTTGTCAATCCTATGCACTCGTCGAATATTGGTTCGATTGCCAGACTTGCCGGAAATTTTGGAATTCAGGACGTGGTCGTTGTCTCACCGCGATGTGAGGTTTTCTCTTCGGAAGCAAAGGCACTTGCCACGTCACATGCCGCAAATTTGCTCGAGACTTTTGTGATCAGACAAAACCTGAAAGAGGCTCTTGAAGGGTCGTCTTTTGCCATCGGTTTTTCGCGCCGAACCGGAGATATGCGCCGTCCTGATCTCGGCTGGAATGATCTGTCCTCATGTGCTCGAAGAGAAGGGCGTATTGATTTGGTCTTCGGGCCTGAAGATACGGGCTTATCGCAGGAAGACCTGACCCTTTGTTCGGCAGTTTGCACGCTGCCGACTCACCCGTCGGTTCCTTCACTGAATTTGAGTCAGGCCGTCGGAGTTGTCTTGGCGGGATGTCTTTGGAACGGTTTGTCTGATGATCAGCAAAAACCAAAAGTGACGACACGGTTTGAAGATGAAAAGCCGATAACGGCCGAAAGCCTTATTCATCTTGTCGGCCATTGGCGGCAGACGATGGTTGACATCGGGCTGACACGCGCGGGCAATCCGGACAGACTGTTGCATTATTTTCACCGCGTCCTGAACCGTGCGGCACTGACTGAACGTGAAGGCAATATGTTTCGCGGTTTTCTGAGTCAGATCCAAATGGCCTTGGGAATCCGGAAAACAAGGAAAGACAACGGTCATGACGGAATCTAGTCTTGCGCGAATGAGGCGGGTCTTAAGGTTACTGTCAAATCCGGCGCTCAAGCTGCTGATCTGCGGATTTCTTTTTCTTGCTGTATTCCGTTCTTTCGCGATCGAACCTTTTGATTTTGAGGAATCACTTTTCCGGCGGATGGCCGAGGAAACAAAAACCGCCGCTCACTCGCAGACAAATGTCACTTTCAATGGCGCTGCTTTTGATTATGCGTCTCCTTTATTTGTGAAATCGGTCTCGCTCTGGAGCTCTGTTATTGACGGTCCGGCCGAGCCGATGTCTGCTTTTGCAGCCCGATCTTTTGGTTTTGCATTCGTGCTTCTGATTGCCTTTGCTCTGCAACGGACTTGGATTTTGATCCGGCGGAGGACCGGGAATTCTCTTCTGTCCGAAGCAACATCCGCAAATTTCGAAATATCTCCGGTTTATTTTTTGCTGATGGGAACATTTCCCCTGATGACTTCGTCGGCGTTGCTTCCGGATTTGATTTATTCTTTTTTTGTTACATCATTTCTTTGCTTTGAGCTGCTCAGGATCCGGCAGAGAACGACTTTCTCCAAAAATTCAATTTATTCGACCGCAGGTTCGGCAGCAGCGCTCGCAGGGCATTCGATATTTTTCGGTATGTCGGGTGTTGTTTATCCGTTGCTGATCTCAATTATCTTCGTTTTGCTTGCAGATTTGCCCGCCCGAAAGAAATTTGCCGAATGGCTGTATTTTTTGCCGCAGCTTGTAATCGCCACGACGGTTGCATATTTGTTCAATCAAATTTTCGGTTTTGGAACATCTTCAGGAGAATCCGCTTCGGCTTTCCACGCAGGACTTTCTCCCGTCTACCTCAGCGAATTGACTTTGGATAACATCGCTGCGTCTCTGACGGCCGTAATTTTTTTGTTGTTGTCCGGTTGTTCTCTTCTTTTTGTCTGGGTGTTTTTTCCCGTGTTTTTCGCCCCTGAAGAGAAGAATTTTCTGACCTCACGTCCAATCGTTCCGGAGCGGGCCGACGCTGCTTCGCGCGTATGGCTGACTGCAGCAAGCGGTGTTTATTTTTTGGCCTTTTTGCTGGTTGGACACGGCCGTATCGCCGGAGCGTGGACCTTTTTGCCCGCACTGGCATTCTTGGCCTCTGCCGGCGGATTTGCATTTCAGAAACAGACAAAGCTTAAAACGCTTGCCGCCATCCGGAAGTGCCTCTCGTTGATTCCGTTTATTCTACCGCTGTGTCTGTTTCTTGCTGCAGCATTTGTAGTTCTTTGGGAACCGGTCCTCTCGGGTTTTATTCCTTTGTCACCCAAAAATTCGGCTTTGCTTGAAACTTGGCTGGACGATTCGTTGATGTTGACCGCGGGATTTTCGGGTGCTGCATTGTTTTTGCTGCCGGCTGCAATACTTGTGAACATGCGGTGTGCAAGGCTGGCACAGCGCGGACAGACGGGACGCATTTTTACATCCGGAATTGTCCGCTGGATTGTTTTTTTTCATGCGGCTGCATGTGCGGCGATCGCTGTTTTTGCAGCTCCTGCCGCAGAGAATGTGCTGACGGCGACCATCCGGCTGTCGGCTGCAAAAGCGCGTTTTTTTCGGCGGGTCGGCGGGAAAATTGCGGCGCTGTCTTTTGAGAGTCCAAACCTCGTCAGCAGCAACATGGAGCCGGTTTTGTTCGACAAGGGCAATCCGGAAACGATTTTTTCCAATTCTGATGTCACGGTTGTGCTGACGCCTGTCTGGCATACCGGCACATGTGTCCGGCATGGCTTCGACATTGCTCAGGCGGTTGAATATATGCGTGTCTGCCTGCGTTCCTACAGACAAACGCTTGAAGGGCGTCCTCCCTGAATTATTTTGACACCTCCGGTCTGTTTTGAGGTCATGCACTGCAAGAGTAGACTTTGGAGTATGTGCTCTCTTGTTTTGGGTGATTGGAGTTCTGCGGTGAACCGTCCTGCACTTGCTTTGACAATTCTCAATTCAGTCAGTTGCATGAGTGCACTGTTGAGCATTTCGGCGTGTGTCAGCAAAAGTGCGGGAAAATCCGCTAAACCCGAAGAGACCGCTAAACCCAAAACAGCGGAAATTCCGGCTGCACCCGACCAACCCGCCGTTTGCCCTGAAGGTTCAAGTTTTTTCAGAAATCCCCGCCGGTGTGTGACGACCGGAGGATTTGTTTTGGGTCCCTTTCCGGCTGAACTTCAGGAAGTCTGCCGCTCGACTTTTCCCGCGCAGGCGGGAACCTGTGTCCAGCAGCAGGATTGGCCGGCTGAGATATTCATGAAACTGGTTTCCTCGTACAGCGGTGGGTGTCCTTCAGGAACAACCCCGATGAGCGGAGGAACGTGCGGTTCATCGGGTTTGGTTTACGGCCCTTTTACACTTCAGCAGGTTGTCGATTGCCGTACGAAGCTTGCTCAGTCGGATGCGTCGCCCTGCGACAGTCTTGCGTGGCCTGTTGAACTTTTTAACAGGATTGCCCTCGAACCGGAAAAACGAAAAATTTACATTGTTGACGAGACACCTTCGGATTCACAAGTCGCATCTCCCGCCCGTCCGCAGACTCCGTCAGCACAGCAAAAGGAATCCGGAAACGGTGCCCGTGAGACTTCTGCGGAACGCTCTCAGGACGCGTCAGTTCCGGACTTGAAAGACGAAAAAAAACAGCCTGCCGCTGACGATAAGACAGAAAAAAAAGACAGCAGGCAGCTGATCGTGGTGCCGGTTGACGAGGCTGCAACGCGGGGGCAGGGAGATTCTTCCCCAGAGGCGGCGCGAGCTCAGGAACAACAGCAGGTATTCGTCAAGGGACCGACCTATTGCATTTACTCGTGGCAGGAACTTCCCGGAACGGCCGATTTTTCAACTTTAAACCCGAAATTTTCCTCGTTGCGCCTGCCGTTGAATTATCAGTTGGATCGCATTGAAAATGATGCCCTTTCGGGGAGCCGCGAATTCCACAACATGGATGTGTGCGGTCGTGCACGTTTTTTGAAAAGATGTTTCCAAAAGGTCATTCTCGACAGCGAAAGCGCATCCGCTCAGGTCTTTCGTGCGTGGGCATTGGGGCGTGTCAGACCCGTTGAGGCACACATGGCATTTGTCATGAAAGAATCGCGTCTTGGTTTGTGGCCGGACCGATGCTGGAGGGGCAAGTGCGCGGGAATAGGTTTTGCCAAAGTTAAAGAGCCGGCAACTGCCGCCGGCAGGAAAATTGCGGCACAGGATACAGTCTGGAGAGGTCTGGCACATAATATTCTGACGAATCTGGAATACAGTCTGAGGGAGATTGCCGAAAAGACCAAAGAGGGTGCCGTAGACCTGTACTCTTTGGCCTATACTTATGCCGGCAAATCGAAGACCCGTGATCGTTACGCGCTCGACGTCGATAAATACTATCGTGATCTCGTAGGCTGTCAGATTGACGATCGCTGACCGGCTCAGGCGGCCGATGGCGGCGGATCGTCTTTGTTGTCCGTTATTCTCAAAGCGGTGGACTGCTTGCCGTCGGTTAATTCGCGCGGAACCTGTTCCCAACGGTAAAGTACACCCGGTCGGCCGTTTGACCAAAATTGAAGACCCACAGAGGTGACCGAGTATTTGTCGAAGGCAACGACGCGGCTCGTCTGATCTGAAAGTTTCAAAATGAGACGTCGATCCTGCAGACGGACCGAGAGCACCCTGTCATGCTTCGACCCTTCGAGCCAAAGCAGAGTACATGGCGACTCACAGAGTTTCTTCAGCTTCTGGCTGAGGAAAAAATCAGGCATAGAGGGCCCTCCATGGCATAGACGTTGCGCTTCCTTGCGCTACGCAACCCAACACCTCTAAGAGCCGAAGGGTCATGCTGTGTTTCGGAGGTCGGCTCTGAAACTTTGGCCGAAGTTCTGCAGCCTGTGTCATTCGTCCCCGACACTGGGCAATTTGTCGCCTGTACGGGAGTCCGGATTCAGTCTTTTGAATGAGGAAAGACTGATGAAAGATGCTGTGGAACGGAACTTTTGAGAGCGTCGGAAATAGCCCCCTTGAATTGGATTATGCGTGACGTCGTCCGCGGTCGGCCGGACTGAAAAGAAAAAGACGCTTTGCGGGCATCGTCATCAACCGCCCGCACAAGTCTGTCCAGAATCATGACCGTATAGAGAAACGGTTGAGGACCAAGCCCGCGTTTGAGTTCTGCACCGAGAGTCTGCGCCATGACGGACAATCCGAATACGGTGGGAGAATCGGGATGATGCCATGCTCTTACTGCGTATGAATTTCCGACGTGTTTTTTAAATTCGGCGAGAATCATCTGGCCGCGGATAAGTGCAGAAGGATCTGCGTATATGCGTTCGCCGACGAAGTCGAAATGCGTGCTTGCAAGATAACTTCCCTGAGCAAAAAAGCTGGTTGAACGGATTCCGCTTTTTCTGAGTAGTTCGGCAGCAGCCGCGGATTTCGGCGAAAATGCAAAAGGCTGAAACCCTGCCTCTGCTTCCTGCAGCACCGCTGCTGCCAATTCGGCGCAATACAGTTTGCTGTGTTCGTCGGAATCGAACTGGAAGTCATAGGTGATGCTTTTTTGAAGAAGTCTGTTGAACGCGGCATGGATCCGCTGTCTGAAAAGTTCGGTATTGTTTTTTGCTCTGACGACCACAAATCGTTCAGCTTTGAGATCCAGAGGCGAAAGAAGGATTTGGCCGAAATTAATTTCGATGGAATAGGGGAGACCGTTTTCATCGAACGTGACCATCATAAGATGTGACAGCAGTGAACCGGCGTGAGTGAATGTTTCCCATAAGCCGCCTGTTTCACCTGCCTGAACCAGAACAATATCGCCTTCCCTGAATTCAATACCGTCGCGCCGGTAGGTCAAAGCCTCGGGCGGCCTGTCCGATTTGTAGCTTTGAAGGATGAGGCTTTTCAGCTCGGTGCGTTTTTCTTCGGAAACTTCGAGTTTGTCCAAAGCAGTCTCTACAGCCGAATGCATTTCAATCCAAAATTCACGCGCCTTGCGCAGACGATCAGGAATTGTTTTGAGGCTCTCAAGGTAGGTCTTCATTTCTTCCCAGCGGTCGGGAAAGTCGCGAACGGAGTCCATGACCCGCCCAAGGCCGGTGAACTCCTGACGGGGTAACTGATAAAACGGACCGTTGCCGGTCAGTGAGTTGTCGCCCAGCAAATCGGTCGTTCTGGGGAGTCCCGCCTTTGCCATAGCCTCTGCGAATTCAAGGCTTGGAGACGCTTTGAATCTTTGGAATATGAAGAGTCGTGCCAGCGGCCCGCCGGATTCGGCAATCAAATTCAGAATTGCGGGGGCGGCATCCGAGATTCCGGAATGTGCCCGATAAATTGAAATGAGCCTTGCCTCGTGTTCCGGATGAAGCACCGATCGCAGCGCAGGAACGTGCGCCAGTGCATCCGCGACCGTTCGGGTATCGAGCAGTTTTTCAAAAATATTGAGCTGAAGCTCCGAAAAGAAATGCTGAAGGCTGCTTCGGGTCAGCAACAGGCGTTCCGACCAGTGCAGCCAAATCTCCTTGTATTCTTCGTGAGGATGCGCTTTTGCGTTGATCAGCGCAGCTGAATAAGCCTCACTCATTTTCTTCAAAATTTCTTCGGCGAGATCGAGATTTTCCTGCAGGGCCAGACCGTCGAGTTCGTGAATGAACTTGTCCATACGGTCCTGCAGTTGCGGCAGATTGCTGTCGGCTGCCGCGGATGAGTCGCCGGCGAAGCGATTGAGTTCGCGCAGGAGTTTTTGAGTCTTTGTTTCCGGAATCCGGCGGTTTGAAATATGACTGTGATGCGAATCCGCCGGTTGCGGAACGCAGCCGAATACGCTCACCGAAGTCAGCACGGCCAATAATAACTTCTGCGAATATTTTTTCAGGTCAAAAACCAAATTGTTGCGGAGCATGGTCATTTGCCGTTGCCTCCCGATGCCGGAGATTTTCGGGTTGAACAGTTTGCCTGTGCACCGGATTGAATCCCGCTGTGTTCGAGGTCTGCAGCAGCGAGATGTCTCGAACGGAACGTTACGAAAGGATATGATGATTTTTCACCGCGCGGGGCATAGCCAATAATTTTCTTGCAAAAGAATGACTTGAGAAACTTTTCCAGACGGATGAATTCCTGAGCCGCTTCGGCCGAGAAATTCAGATTGGAGCAGTTGAAAAGAACACTGTAGGGCGAATGCCACATTTTAAGAATGTTGTGGATTTTTGATTTCAGCGTCTGGATGTCCGCAGCCGAATTGAGTTCAGTGTCGGCAAGAAAGCTGACCTCCATGACATGTGCGTTGAAATCGTTGTCGATCTGGATGCGGCTGCGCAAATCGTCCAGATTGCGTGTCAGACCTGCGCCGCGTGCCAGTCCGGTGCGGGCGACAGCAGCGTCGTAACCTTCGATGACTTCAAACGGACACCAATCCGGAAGCGCTCCCGAATCAGCGAATCCGATTATATTTTTCATGAAAAAGTTTTTGAAGAACCCGATCAGGCGTTCAAAATCTTTGCGCACGTGCTCATCGACCTGAAGATTTCTGCAATCGAAGAGGCATGTATAAGGAGAGTGCCATTTTTTGAGATTTTCAGTCCACGCGGCTTTGAGGTCCGCGAGGTCTTTGGTCTCCGTGATTTTCAGCCCGCCGTCGAATTGAATTTCTACGACTCTGGCCGATAAATGGTTTTCGAAAGTGACTTTGACTGCCACCCTGTCCTCCGCCCTTGCCTTGTTTTGCGCGGGTATACATGGAGTTGAGGGGCAGGGGAAGTGTTCGGGCAACAATCAGGAATAATTGTTTTTAATCAAGAACACACTCAAAATAGGACAATGGCTGCGGCACGTACGGACTTAAATCAAAAAGGCCTGTCTGGGACGCACTCAGCGAACATTTATGGATTTTTTTGATTATTTTGTAATCAACCAGAGGACCCTCTGCGGTCGCATTGTCGGGATAATTCCAGATAAAGTCCGGAGCGACCGGAGCACTTGAATTGCTGGCGCGCAGCGGGCGGACTCCGGTTGTGGAAGGCAAAAGGCCCCACTCGCCGCCTGTGATTTTGCCGTTTTTGCCGATCTCCAATGTGTAGTCGACAAGCATTTCTTCGGTAATTTCATCGCTTCCGTCCGGATTGTAAACCGCCAGCGGTCCCTTCTCTGCTGCGTAAATTACTTTGGTTCTGACCTGAACAATCGAATTCGTCCGGTCGGCACGGAATTGTGCGTAAGGATCGTCTTTCACTTCTTCGACCGGTACCGGTACGCCGGCCTTTTCGACGGTACCGTTGACGCGCGTAATCGGAAGGTAGGTCATTTCGTATGCGAACACAGGCTGGTTCCAGACCTGCGTATAGCGATCCGCATCGACGACAAATCCGGTTTTGCGCCGGCCGATAAGATCGACGAGGGCTGCGTGGAAAAGTCCTGCGTTCATGTCGCGGCATGATTGAGTCAACTGAATCAGCAAGGTCTTTTTCAGGCCGCTGCTCAGATCCTTAACCTCAGCTTCATAATATGCATTTCCAAGCTGCTTTGTGAGCACGGCCTCGTGTGTCCGGTCTTTTTCAGGATCAAACCCGAAGCTGACAGTCCGGCCGGGGACTCCGGAAAAAGGGTCGTCCTTGTGAATGAAAATCGTGTTGGCCGAAACACATCGGCCGGGGCGGGAACCTTTACCCTCGCACAGGCGGCCGTCGATGATCCGCTTGTTTTTGACCAGTGTTCTTGATTCCGCAGCATCGCATCGCACACCCGCACCGAGTGTCTGGTTCGGGAATTGCCATCCCCAGACCCAGCTCAAAAGACCGCGAATGTCGCCTTCCGTGAGAATGACTTTTTTATTTCCGCGCACGGCCATGACGCTTTGTTTGGGCTTGGCTTCGCGCAGTGCGGCGGGAGACCAGCCGTTGCAAATTCCCATCCATGCCCACTCGTCGTCATGTGCCCAGCCGAATGTATCAAGCCAGAGCGACCAGTCGTGAACGGTCAGCGGAAGATGCTTCTTCAGTTCATTTGCAAGAACCCGTCCTTCGTCCAGCAGCGGCTTGAAAGTTGCAGCCGTGGCTCCGGCCTCTTTTGCGTATTCCGCATTCAGGGATTTGTAGCCCTCATCGTAGTTGCCGAGTTTTTCCAGTTTGTCTTCCAGACTCATCAGCGAGGCTGCTGCTGTCGAATTGGAATATTTCCTGCTGTAGTTGGCAAGTCTGTCCTGCAACGGTTGGGGAATGTTGTTGTCAGACATCAGAAAATCATATTTTTCAGCCGGCGAAAGCAATGCGAGTTCCTTGGGGTCGTTACTGACTGCGGCTTTCAAAAATTGCTCTGCAAATTGAGAAATAATCACGCTGCGTCCGGTCAGGTGACTGCTCTTTCGGTCCGATTTGCGGAGAATATATCGATCGGCAAGACCTTTGCTGTAATGCGGCCACCACGTGTCGGACCAAGCTCGGGAGCGTTCTCCCTTTGTTTCGCTCCGAATTGAATTCCAGTCGAGAGCGTTTTCGGACAATCCGAGACTTTCCGGAGAATTGAATCGCCCGAGTGCCTCCTTGAGATCAGACCGGTCGTTGTATTTTCTTTGAACGCAGCCCTGCGAAATCAAAGCCGCGGCAAAGCCGAGATTCAGAAAAATGAGTCCAAAGTTGTATTTCATGATTTCCTCATCAAGACCGGAAGATGCGCGAATTTTACAATGACTGTTGATGTCCGGACAAGTTCGGAAAAAGCAGCATCAGCGCTGAAAAACGTCAAATTATTATCCGTCCCTGCGATTTCAGAAAGTTCACATAAATTGATATTTTCTCTGACAATCAGGCTTTTGCGGAGCCCGTCCGGATGGAAAACTGGTCCACAAAAATAATGGTTTGTGTTTTTGCAGCACAGGCCTGCATTATCAAAAAAAATACGGGAGAAAAGTCTCTCGCGCGGGCGGTTGCGACCACTTCGCAGCAGAGCACCTGCGAACGTCTTTTGCCGGCATCTGTATACAAAGCTCTGACGGCTGCTTTGACTCCGGCAGATCCGCTCGTTGTTGCGACCACCAATGATATTCACGGTCATACTGATGAAAGGCTGCTGAAACTCAAGATTTCAGAAAACGAATCGGTTGAGGTCGGCGCAGGCGGTTTTGCGCGTCTCGCAGCTTATCTTTCAGCCATGTGCCGCGAAGCCAAAGGACGCCTGATATATCTTGATTCGGGAGATTCATATCAGGGAACGGCTCTATCAAATGCATCTTCCGGACTGGCAGTGGTAGAATCATTTTCTTCACTGGGTTTGATGGCAGCAACATTCGGCAATCATGAGTTCGATTTCGGCCAAAATCAGATCAAAAACTGGCTCGCTCATCCGAAGCGGAATTTTTGGTATGTGACGAGTTCGGTCGGCGCGCAGAGCGACGGAAAGTCAATTCCGTGGGCGGAACTGGGCGCGCCGTCGTTTGCACGCTCGGTTGTCTTTGATGTCGCCGGTGTGCGTGTCGGAATTGCCGGCTATACGACGGATTCAACACCGGTCAAAAGCATTCCGGACAACGTCCGCGACTTGTCCTTCAAGGGGCTGGCTGATGTTTACCGCAACGAGTCAGAACCGCTGCGCAGGCAGGGAGCACAGGTCAATATCCTTCTCTCGCATGCGGGCGGTTCATGCGACATGAAACTTCCTCCGGAGCAGGGCGATCTTGCATGCAAAAACTCTCCTGCAGACGAACTCGGAACCTTTCTGCGCGAGGCGGGCAGCGATCGCGGGCGTTGGAATTTGGTTGTCGCAGGACACACCCATTCACCGCAAAGTCATTTGATCGGCGGTGTGCCGGTTGTTCAGACGAGCGGACTCGGACTTAGTCTTACATACACGAAAATTCGAGTGCTGCCTCAGGGAGTCACGGTGGAAATGGGCAAGCCCGTTTACCTTTGCCGTGAGCACTTCGAAAATTGGAAAGGATGTCATCCTGAGGAATGGGAATGGCGGGACAGTAAAATAAGGACGACCGGCAAAGCAGTCACCCCGACTTTTGCCGGCCGCGTTGTCAATATTGCCGATGGTGCACGGGTCAATGCAGTGCTTGAGCCGTGGCGTGCAGAGCTCGGGAAATACATGAGCAGACCCGTAACAACTTTTAAACAGGAACTGGTTCACGACAGGACCGGACTTTCACCCGCGGCTGCCTGTTTGGCCGATGCATGGCTTGAAGGTTTAAAAACTGCCGATGAAAAGTGGAATGAACATCGCGCAGCAGAGCTTGATGCCGTTTTTTTGAATTCGGGAGCTCTGCGTTCCGGTGTGCAGTCGGGACAGCTTCTGTGGGGAAAACTTTTCGAAATAATCCCCTATGACAACACAGCTCATGTCGCAGAACTGTCGGCAGACGAACTGACTGCGTTTGCGAGAGCACACGAATCAAGTCCGCATGATTATCTTTTGGCGAGCAACGGATGGAGCGTCATACGCACTGCCAATGACCGGCCTTCACCCCGTACTGTCGAAGTCCGCCGCAACAGTCCGGCAGGGGATTCGGGAAAAAAGTGGTTGGTTGCTGTTACGACATATTCCAAGTCTTTCATCAGCCGCGCCGGCATTAAAACAGAACCGGTCGATACCGGCTTGTCGGTCAGAGAGCTGATTGGCAAGACACTTGCGAACAGGATTTCTGCCATCGAATCCTGCAACTCACCCGATCTGCAGAGAATGAAAATTCAAGGCAATCCATGAGCAGATAAAAACTCCCGATTTTTGGCTTCATGAAATCAGGATTTCAGTTTTGCCGTCCGAAGGCCGAACATTTTTTTCAAAATCCAAATTTTCAGGGCGGAATAGGGGCGGTAGCGGATCGGCAAATCGAGCCAAAAAGGTCTTTTCAAAACTGATCTGAAATGACTGAAAACATTGAAACCTGCTTCGCCGTGGTAGGCTCCGGTTCCGCTTGCTCCGACACCGCCGAAAGGCAGCTGACTTGCTGCCAGCTGAATCACCGTGTCATTGACGACGAAAGAACCTGAGCGGGTTGAGGACTCGACCTTGCTGATGAGCGAAGAATCGGAAGAAAAAACGTAGAGGGCAAGCGGGTGGTCGTTGGCATTGATATAGCCTATGGCCTCATCCACGGATTCATATGGAACGATTGGCATGAGCGGGCCAAAAATTTCGTCCTGCATTATGGCCGCGCTGCCGAGGGATTTACTGTCAAGAATATAAAATGAAGGTTCGATGATCCGTTGCGACTGATTAAGTCTGCCGCCTATCCTCAGCTGATTTTTGTGGGCCGCGGCTATTTTTTCGAGCCGTTCGAAATGTCTCTGGTTGACTATTCCGCAGTACGATTCACCGAGAACAAATCCCTGCGGGAAAAATTCTTTGATGGTTATTTCGAGCTGCCGGCATAAGTTTTCGACGTTGCCGCGCGGCGTGAAGATGTAATCAGGAGCAACGCAGGTTTGGCCTGAATTCAGTAATTTTCCCCAGATTATCCGACGCGCCGTGACTTCAAGGTCGGCCGTTGAATCGACGATGCAGGGAGATTTTCCGCCAAGTTCAAGCACGGCGGGAGTAAGGTGTTTGGCAGCGGCCTGCGCAACAACACGGCCGATTTGGGTGCTTCCCGTGAAGAAAATGATGTCCCATTTCAGTTCGAGAAGTTGTCTGCTGACCTCAGCATCACCCTCAACCACACTGACAATGTCCGAGGGGAGGTATTTTTGCAGCAGCGCGCCCAGAATGCGTGAACACGCCGGTGCCATCTCCGAAGGTTTAAGAAGTGCACAGTTACCTGCAGCCAATGCAGCTGCCAGCGGCACGAGCATCAGTTGAAGAGGGTAATTCCACGGCCCGATGATCAGTGCGATGCCATAGGGCTGTGGCGTCACTTCTCCCCGCGACGGAAAAAGCGGCAAAGGCATAAGTTTGTGCCTCGGCTTCATCCATCGGGCAAGATTTTTGCGCGCCGCATGAATTTCTTCGATAACAACCGTGAGTTCCGCAAGCATGCTGTCTTCTTTGGGTCGTCCGAGATCTTCGAGCACGGCCTGACAGAGTAATTCCTGATTTTCCTGAACAAGGCGTTCAAGTGCATTGAGCGCTGAAATTCTTTCCATTCTGTTTCGCAGACGGCCTGCACGAAAGCCCGCAAGGAGCTGATTGCGGACAGCTTGCAATTTTGAACCATCAAAAGGATGCTCAGGGGTCTCGGACGGCAGCATATCGGGTCCTCAGCTATGTCTTTATCACGGGGTCGCCATGAAAATTCTTGTTCTTTTGTACACGCAAGCCGAAGGCGGCGCACCTGGTTTCTTGAGCCGCAAAGGCGAAGACGCTGCAGGAAATCTGGCGCAGACACTTTTCGGTTTTGCGCAGGACTCACTGGGGATTCAGCTGGACAGCGGCCACGGCGACAGAATTGTTTCTCTTGAGGAAGATCTGCGCTGGAAGGCCTACCGGACCGCGGCATCGCTGCCTCAGGCTGTACAGGCGGCCCATCGTTTGTTCCCTGATCTCATGCTTTTTTCGGGCGAACATTCGCGAACCCTGAAGACTGCCGAACCGGTCGCACAGATGAGCGCATTGCCTGTTTGTGTCGATTCCCGTCTTGACCGCTGTTCCGATGACAAACCGCAGCAGGGGACTTTGGCGGATGCGCTCAGGGACATTTTATCTCTTCACATTGATCCGTTGCCCTCGCATCCGCGCTGTGTCTGGATCGCGACCTCGCAGCGGGCTCTCCTTGAGTGGCTCAGGGAACACATGGACGCCGAAAAATGGGCGGACTGTGAATCGGTTATGTCACAGTCCACTCAAAATGATTGCCTGCCTGCCGTGTTTGCCTGCGGATATGAAAAAACCGCGGACGGAACGCCGCGGTGGGTGATCGACTGAATATCCGGACAGCCCGCTTTACAGACGGGTGACTTTGAGCACACCGAAAGGCAGCGCCAATTGCTCGGATTTGCCTTTTTCGAGTTTAATGATGTTTGAACCAAGCCGTTCAACCATTTCAAAAGCCTGAGCCTGCTGACCGGCCTTCATCGGCACAGGCCCTTTTCCTGCGTTTTTCTTCACTGATTTCAAAAAGTATTTGACCGCCCAAATTCCGACCTGACGGGGCAGCAGGACATGCTGGTCGCTTGGAAGCTTTTGCAGTTCCTTGGTCAGTTGCTGCGGGATCTGAAATCCGCGCGGAGTCATCTTCGTCCACTGAACTTCAATCCAGCGACCGCTTCCGCGCACCTTGTTCTTTTGAATCATCATCTGGGACAAGAGTTTGGTGAGCAGCATCGGAACGGCTGCGCACAGTCCCCAATAGCTGTTTGTTCCAAGTGCAAAAATCAGTGCGACGGCACCAAGGCTTATCCAGTCCTGAACCTTGAATTTAATTCCTTCGGATGGAATCCGCTGCCAGAGCTGAAACAGCAGAAATACGGCGAGCATGAGCGAGCCGAGCAAAATCATCAGGCTTCTGACAACCAGAAGAAAGATTTCCATTGAATCTCAATCCTCTCAAACAGTCGGGATATGCCTTGCAAACACCTGTAATTGATGCAAGTTCACATCTCCGTGTGCGTTCATAGGGCATGTTCCTAGAATAGGGACCAAACTGATGCAAGACACTTCGCGAATCATCTCGGCCAACAGCCTTCCCCGTCTTGGCAACCGGCTCGTCCGTTTGCGGGGTTGGGAGAGTGATTTCCGTAAGTTGGCCGTTGAGCGCGGGTTTTCCGAGCTGAATCTGCCTCTCAGTCTGCCGGCCACGGAGTTCATCAGCCGGCTCGACGGAGCTACAATTCTTCCGAACGCTCCCCGATTTTTGGATTCCAACGGCACAGAATGGTCACTCCGCACCGATCTTACGGTTTTTTCGGCCCAATTTGTTTGCAGACACGCATCCGAACTGACTTTTCCATTCAGGTTGTTCTACGCCGGCAAGGTGTTTTCGCCGCAGGGACTTTTGGGTGCAGAGGGATTTCGCTTGGGGCATGCATCGGAATTCGAATCCCTTGAGTTCGGTGCCGAGATCATCGGAGATCAAAGTCCCGAAGCAGAAAACGGCCTCATGGAATTGGCACTCAGCACACTCAAGTCGTTTGGATATTCTGGAATTACGGTCGTCGTCGGCGACGTGCGGGTCATCGGCCGAATCGAAAAAGTCATTCTTGAAAAGGCGGCAACCTCAAAGTTGCGTGCGCAGTTGAAAACCCAACTGAGGGAAGCCGTGGTGAGCAAAGATTTTGCGCGGCTTGCCGAACTTTTGCAGCACGCCGAAGTCGATGCCGAGGGATTTTGGAAAGACAATCCTGAATACGCCGAACTCAGCCGCGTGACCGGAGGTTTCCGCAATTCGTACAATGGCGTCCGGTTTATCGTTGATCCTCTGATGACACGGCAGAGAACATTTTACAGCGGATTGGTTTTTGATTTTTGGGCAACCGATGCGCAGGGGATGCTGAAGAACGTCGGCGGCGGCGGACGATACGACAAGCTGCTTGAGCATTTTGGCGAAGCGCGTTCGGCCGTCGGATTTATGCTGCGCGATCCTCAGACAGCCGGAGTCGACGACGACTTATCCGTCTCGGTTCAATCGGAGGCACCCCCTTCGCAGAGCCCGAATCGTCCGGTCCGCATTGCCCTTCCCAAGGGAAGGCTTCAAAAATGGGGTATTCAGGCATTTGCAGATGCAGGGATAAGATTGCTTGAAAATCCTGATACAACGAGAAAACTCGTACTCAAAAGCGAATGCGGTAAGTACGAATTTCTGCTCGTCAAAAATTCGGATGTTGTTTCGTATGTTGAGCGCGGAATTGCGCAAATCGCTCTTGCGGGTTCTGATCTGCTGGACGAGGCTGATGTTCAGACTCTGCTCCGACCCGTCACATTTACATTTGGCCGCTGTCGGATCTGTCTTGCCGGACGGCCTGAAGACGAGCACCGGCTGCTGGGCCGCACACGCCCCAGAATTGCTACAAAATATCCTCACATGGCGCTTCGGCTGCTGCGCGGCATGGGTATTGAGCCTGAGCTTATTCCTCTTCAGGGAAGCGTTGAACTTGCGAGTGTGATTTCGTTTTGCGATGCGATTGTTGATCTCGTTGAGACGGGTTCAACACTGCGCGAGAATGGTTTGATTGTTTTCCGCGAGCTGGCACAGACACGGGTTCAGCTCATCACCTCGCGCGGATATGATGCGCAGTTTCCCGAGACTCTTCGACATTGGCTGCATCATTGGCAAATGCAGGGCCATTTAATCGGCAGTCATTTCGGGACACCGCGCGGAGAGGTTTTAAAAAATGATTCGGATTCTCAGGAACAGTAAACAGATTTCAGAATTTATCGGCTCACTCGATGCACGGCTTCCTTCGGAAAATGGAGAAGTTGTTGAACGCGTCCGCAGTATCGTTTCCGCTGTTCGTTCACAGGGACGCAGGGGTGTGCTTGAATTAAGGCAGTCAATAGAGGGAGTTTCCTCGGAAGCTCAGCTTGTTTACCGCCGCGAAGAACTTATGCCGCTGGCGGAGAAGTGTCCTGCTGCCGTAAGAAGCGTGCTGCGCCGGTCGATAGATCGTGTGCGTGCCTATCATCAAATTCAGCGCGACGGGACGCGATGGATGGAGATTGGCTCAAGCCGCTTTGCATCAAGAGTTCAGCCTCTGGACTCGGTGGCGCTTTATGTTCCGGGCGGAAAAGCTTTTTATCCCAGCAGTGTGGTGATGTCGGCCGTACCGGCGCAAGTTGCCGGAGTCCGCCGGATGGCCGTTTTCACTCCCGCCCGATCGTTGCAGGATCCTGTCTTTGCGGCGACGGTCTGCGAACTCGGAATCGACGACGTGTTTGCAGTCGGCGGTGCACAGGCGGTTGCACTGGCTGCATTCGGAGATGAACAGACTCAGCGTTTCGACAAAATTGTCGGACCCGGAAATATCTATGTGGCAACGGCAAAACAATTGCTTGCCGGTCGGATCGGAATTGACGGTTTTGCGGGTCCATCGGAAATTCTCATTCTGTCTGACGGAAGCACTCCCGCCCGATGGATTGCATTGGATTTGCTGGCTCAGGCGGAACACGATGAAGATGCCAGTGCCATATTGGTGACAACATCTGAGCGTGAAGCGGCTGAAGTGGCAGAGTTGCTTTCGAAAATGACTGACGGAGTTTGCGGAGACAGAGCCGAAATTGCGCGCAGGAGCCTTGAACAATGGGGTGCGATTTGTGTCGTGCGTTCGCGCGACGAGCTGGTTGAAGCGGCAAATGCACTTAATGCCGAACATCTGCATGTGCAAACAGCGTGTGCTTTGGACATTGAAACGGGCCAGCCGTTCTGGCTCAACGCGATTCGCGGTGCGGGAGCGATATTTTTGGGACGCTGGAGTGCAGAAAGTTTCGGAGACTATCTTGCGGGACCGAGTCACGTTCTGCCGACGGCCGGAACTGCACGTTTTGCTTCTCCGCTCGGTGTTTACGACTTTGTCAGGCGTTCATCCGTTCTGGCGATGAGTGCCGAAGATTCACGCGCTCTTGCCGAGGAAACCGGAGTGTTCGCAGATGCAGAGCAGCTTTGGGCACACGCAGCTGCTGCGCGTGCACGGCTGGATTCGGAGGTTCGGCAATGAACAATGAAGAATTGTCGCTGGAAAAGCTGTTCAGGCCGGAAGCATTGAGCTTTCCGAAATATTCACTCAACGAGCCGTCGGCCCTCACGCGGTTGCACCAAAATGAGGTTCTGCTTCTTGAAGAATCGGACAGAATGGAACTGGCCGAAGAGATGCGCCGCAGGATTAAAACCTCCGAAGCCTTCAATACTTATCCGACTCTTGAGCCGGTCGAACTTTTAAATGCGTTTGCAAATTCTTTGAACGTCCCGACTGAGAATATCGAGGTGACGGCGGGCAGCAGCCAAGCTCTGACTCTGATAGCCGAAGCACTCTTCGGTCCCGAAAGGACGGTGGCAATCACCGCACCGAGTTTTTCACTTTATGCCCATCTGGCAGCTCTTTACGGCAGTCCTGTTGTTCCTGTGACTTTGGATGAACGCTTCGAATATACGCCGCAAGCGCTTTTTTCCGATCAGGTTCTGAATGCGCATGCAGCCATACTTTGCACGCCGAACAATCCTACGGGTACGGCCCTTTCATTTGAAACCGTCGCAGAGTTCGCCTCACAGTTTAAGGGTGTGCTGGTGATTGACGAAGCCTATTTTGAATTTTTGGAAGCACAGGGCGGCCAATCTTGTGTTCAATTGGCAACCGGCAGAAAAAATGTCATCGTTCTCAGGACACTTTCAAAAGCGTGGGCGGCTGCCGGATTGCGCGTCGGCGCGATGATTGCCCACAAGGATGTCATCAACATTTTCCGCGCCCTCAAGGCACCTTATTCGATCGCATGGCCTTCGGAGGTTCTGGCGTCGTATATACTTTCGAAAAAGCAGGATGCAACGCGCGAACGAGTCGGCAAAACTGTTCAGCAGGTTGCTGTCCTTGAAGAGTGCCTGAGCGGTTGCAGCGGTATTGATTTTCTTGCGCGTTCGCGGGCAAATTTTGTTTTCCTGAAGTCTGCCCGTGCCGGCGCGCTTGAAAAAGCTCTGACCGCTGAAGGATTTTTGATCCGCCGGTATTCTGCAGGGCGACTTGAAAATTGCGTCCGCATCAGTATGCCGCCGCCCTGCCGCTTTGAAAAATTGAAATCCGAATTGCGAAAGGTTCTGTCATGAACTCAAATTCCGAACGTCATGTGACCGTCGAAAGAAATACAAAAGAAACTCAAATCAAAGTCCGCCTTGCGCTGGATGCCCCTGCTGCCGGATTTGAAACCCGCATTGAAACCGGAATAGGTTTTTTGGATCATATGCTCGAAGCCTTTGCCAAACATTCAGGAGTTGCTCTTGAACTGCACTGTCGGGGTGATTTGCATATTGACCAGCACCATACTGTTGAAGATGTCGGAATCACGCTCGGGCAGGCAGTTGCCAAGGCTCTTGGTGACTGCTCAGGCATTGAACGATTTGCACTTATGGAATGTCCCTTGGATGAGGCTCTTGCCAAGGTTGTCATAGATATTTCCGGTCGTCCGTACTTACATTTCGGAGCGCAGTTCAGAAGGCCTTTTATCGGACAGCTCGACAGTTCGTTGATTCGTGAGTTTTTCGGCGGCTTTGTACTGCATGCCCGCTGGACAGTGCACATTGATGTGATGCGCGGCGAAAATGATCATCACATCGCCGAAGCGGTTTTCAAAGCGTTTGCGCGCGCATCCCGTGCGGCTTGGAAGCGCGGTGCAGACACCGGAATTCCTTCGACCAAGGGTGTATTGTGATGAGTCCGGCCGATTTTAAAAATTCGGAGTTCGATATTTTTCCTGCCATCGATTTGCTGGACGGACGAAGCGTCCGTTTGCTCAGGGGACAACGCGAAAGCGCTCACGTGGTGCACGCCAATCCTGTTGAGCAGATGCGGGAGTATGCTGCAGCCGGAGCGCGCTGGGTTCATATTGTCAACTTGAACGCAGCCTTCGGAGATTCGCCGGAAATACACAGCGGTGCTGCGGAAACCGAGAAATTAATCGGCATGCTCGTTGCATCAGGCGGACTCAAAATTCAATTGGGCGGCGGAATACGATCTGCAGAGTCGCTCGGTCGGGCACTGTCGCTGGGTGTGAGCCGCGTCGTCATCGGCACATGGGCAATGACGGATTTTGAAAATGTGATGGAGTTTGTCAGGCGTGAACCGGAGCGGTTTGTTATAGGTGTGGACAGTCTGGGCGGCAGTATTGCCATTCGGGGGTGGACGCAGACCAGTCCTGAAACGACGCTCGCATTTGCGGGAAGACTGAAGAAGGCCGGTGTCCGGACCGTTCTTTTTACTGAAGTCGAGCGCGACGGAATGCTTCAGGGCGCGGCCTTGGAGGCTACGGCAGCTCTCGCAGCCGAATCGGGACTCTCCGTTATCGCCAGCGGCGGTGTTGGAGGAATTGATGACATTCGTGCACTTTCGGAATGTTCGGGAGTCTGCGGAGTGGTCACCGGAAAGGCACTTGCTGCGGGCAGATTGTCGCTTATCGAAGCACTTTCGTATCAAAGAAGCTGATTCACGAATCCTTTTGGAGTTGCAGGTTTCCGCCTGACTTGTGCCCGTGCTATGCACCGGAATCCGGTCACTTGTTACCCGCTCCACTTCTGAGGTGTCACGATGCAGGCTTCTGATGTTTCGTCCTCCACTTGGCTCGATAAAGTTCCTCTGAAAAGTGCCTTTTTAAGCCTTTCGGACAAGAGCGGACTTCGTGAATTGTCTCAGTTTCTGGTGTCAATCGGATGCTCGCTGTCAGCAACCGGTTCAACCGCGGAACAGCTTTCTTCTTGGGGATTTCCCGTCAGGACTGTTGAATCAATCACCGGTTTTCCTGAAATTTTGGGAGGAAGAGTCAAAACTCTGCATCCTAAAATTTTCGGGGGAATTCTCGCCAAGCCGAACTCTGATTCGGACTCGCATGATCTCGAAATGCACAAGATTGAGAAATTCGATTTGGTTGTCTGCAACCTCTATCCGTTTCAGGAAACACTCAGACGCACGGAGGATTTGGGGCAGCTTGTCGAAAGTATCGATATCGGCGGAGTGAGTCTTTTGCGCGCTGCCGCCAAGAATTTCATCCGCGTCGGGGTGTTGTGCGATCCGCAGGACTACAAAGCTTTTATTGAGGCAGTGCAGAAAAACGGCGGGTCGCTCGGTGGTCAGCTGAGAGTTGAACTTGCCCTCAAAGCATTGGGTGAAACGGCGACCTATGACGAAGTCATTTCACTTGCACTGCGTCACAAGCTGCACGGGATTACCGGTGTCCGGCTCGGGGCCGGCCCGGTTCAACGGCAGGCCCGCTTGTCCGCGCAGCTGCTCGAAGGACAGCTGACTTATGAATTTGAGCGGGTTAAATCTTTGCGCTACGGGGAAAATCCGCACCAAAAAGCCGCCCTGTATGCAACCGGATCGGGTGTCGTCCATCAGGGAGCAAGCTGTTCACTGGTCGAAGCACAGTGCCTTAACGGCAAAGAACTTTCCTACAACAATTACCTTGATATGGAACACGGCATTCGCCTGATCAGTGAATTTCGTGAATGCGCCGCCGTGATTATCAAGCACAACCTTCCTTGCGGTGTCGGTTTGGGCGGAAGTCCGATGGAGGCCTACAGACGGGCCTTTGAAGGCGACCCTGTGAGCCCGTTCGGCGGTGTGGTGCTGTTGAACCGGAAAGTGGATTTGGGGTGCGCCCTTGCGCTGCACGAAACCTTTCTTGAAGTGGTAGTCGCGCCTGAGTTTGAACCCGATGCGCTGGACCTTCTGCGCAGCAAAAAGAATTTGCGGATTGTTGTTCTGAATACTCAGCTGCCGCTGATGAACAAACAGCAAATCTCTCAGGTTCAGGGCGGTTTCCTTGTGCAGGACGTGGATGACACTATTTTCGACCCTGAAAAACTCCATATTCCGACAAATGCAACCCCGTCTCCATTAGAGAAATCAGCGTGCTGGTTTGCTTATTCGATCGTCAAGCATGTGCGCTCCAATGCAATCGTTCTTTGTAACGGAAATCAGACGATTGCCGTCGGCGGAGGCTTCACAAACCGTGTTGATGCGGTGGAATACTGTCTTAAAAAGGCAAGTCTGCCCCTCAAGGGCGCCGTTTTGGCATCGGATGCATTTTTCCCCTTTCCCGACAGTATCGATTTGATTAAAAACACAGGTATAAGAGTCATTATTCAACCGGGCGGAAGTGTTCAGGATGCGGCAGTCATCGATGCCTGCAACAAAGCGGGTATTGCAATGATTGTTACGGGTTACAGGCACTTCAAACACTGAGTTTGCGGGAGCTGCATGAGCGACGGAGAGAATCATTGCCGGAAGGTATTGAGCAGCCTCCTTAGCGGAATTTCTGTATTTTTTGCTTTTTTTTCGGTTCTTATTCTTTCTTTGTCCGGATGCGTCGACAAAAAAAATCGGGAAAAGGGCGAGCTGCGGAGCATCTCGGTGCTTTCGCGCAACGATTCAGGGCTGGAACTTCTTCTTTTAAAAAGTATGGGCTTTGGCACAGACGTCCGTGTTGTGCAGATGAACACACCGAGTCGTTCGACTGCTGCCAATTCCGAGAATCTCGGATTCAATTTTTATGCGTTGAATGCGGCGGTCAGTTCTGCAGGCGAAGATGCCTTCCGTAAAATTATTCCTTTGTACGCGCAGGCATCTGCATCTAAATTGCGCCTTCCGGCGCAGGGAAACCAGCTCAAATTCAGTGATCTGATGTCGCCGGCCGTGCAGGCCGTCACGGGCCGCGAATTGCGTTTTAACGATGCTTCACTCAATTTGACATCATCCGAAGCGCTGCTGTCAGTCCTGCTTGCAGAATCGTCGCAACTTCGATTCGTTGCACACAGCCGATCCAACGTGAACAATCTTTTTCTTGACGGGTTGTCGTTCAGAACGGTGGGAGAAATTCCTGCCTCGAGCAAGCCTGCGAACGCCGGCAGGCGTGAGCGCAACAGTGGTTTTTCCGTGGGCGACGTTGTTGTTTTTACGGACAAGTCATCCGAATCCGATCTCATTCACGCAGCGCTTTGGGTCGATCATGACGTTTATTTCGAAGCCGTTCCTTTGGCCGATTCGCTTGTCTTTCGTATTTCAAGTTATTCACAGGTGATGGAAGAGCTGGCCCGCCGTGTGGCTGCGGATGTTCGTCAGCTGCAGATGAAAATTGTCCGGAGGGCTGTCGCTTGGCCCGATGTCGTCCAGCGGGTTTCGCAGTTCAAAGACCAGAAGCCGGCAGGGACACTGCTCATCGCATCCGATGCTGCAGGTCGCGGACAGCCGGCTTCATTGCAGGGCCTGACTCTGACCCTGCTGCCCGAGGTTGAAGCTCCGCGCGGCCGATAGGTTTCGGAAAGTCGGGGTTGCCGCATTCATTCCGCGCGGGGCAGTTCACATTGCATCGGCAGGGGCAAGCTGTCTGCGGCGGGTTTCTGCGAGATAATCAATAATGATTCCCATTCGTTTTGCTTCATCAACGGAATACTTCCGGCTGTTGAGCCCGCGCAGCGCAACTTCTTTGTAGAAGATTCTGCTGACGTCGATCTGCTCCGCCAGTTTGCAGCTCAGGGTAATACGCTCCGCCGTGGCGATGAGTTCGGCCATTGGCGGGTAATGAGGTTTGAGTTCTGTCCGGAACCGTGGCTTCATCACTCTTTTTTCCGAGCTTCTGAAGAGCTTGCTGAATGAATTCATATCCAAGTTCTCCTGTACTGTTGGCGCGAAAAACGCGCTTGTCACGGTTGGTAGGTGAAGAAACGGGGACCTGCAATCATTTTTTGCTTATTAAAGGTGCAGGATTTGAAATTGCCCGAGTGTACACGGTTAAATCCCGCTGTTGATTGCGAATCGCTGAAATGACTTGAAAATTTGGATTCGGGCGGAATTTTGGAAAACGATAAAACTGATTGAAAAGCGGGCCGGATGTTGGTAGGCCAATCAGCCTAATTGGTTTTCAAACGGTGGAGTCAGACGTGAATAAAACTCATCCGGTCTTCGGACTTGTGTCAAAGGCGATGATTGTCTCGTTGGTTTCGGGACTTGTCTTTGGTGCGTGTACGCGTCGTTCATCGGCTCCCGAAGAATTGCCTTCGGGCCGTTACGTAACTCCTGAGGTTCCGGTGACTCCGGCTCAGACGAAAAGTCTGAAGGAAGAATTTGAGTCACAGCTGAGTTCCTCTCTGGAAGCTCTTTTTGTTGCGGAAATTTCGCAGTCTTCCGCCGAAGCTGCGGTGACTCCGAAACTCGCGCGCGCCATGGCTCTGGCGTTCGCGAAAGACGTTGTTGCACGAGTCGGCCGTTCTTCGTCCACCAGTTGCGTGGCTACACCCGACAAGACCGCCGCTTACCTGAGTTGTCTGGTCTTCGAAGTGATCGAAAGCAATCTCTCGAACGTTTCCGATGCAGGCAAATGGATTGGCAGTTTCGCGAGAGTAAAAGACAGCGACGGCAAGCAGTTGTTGAATGAAGCTGAAGCAACGGACTATGCAAAATCCGCTGCCGACACGCTGGTGCGGTTTTTCGGAATGCCGAAGCGGGTTGAAAATCTGCTGGGCAAGCTGAGCCGTGAAATTGAATCATCACTGCGCGCGCTCGAAATTCTTTCGATGCAGCAAGTGTCGCTTGATATGCCTTATCTGGCCGAATCGTTTATCAGGAACCGCCGGTTTGTGCTGACGACCTCGCTTCAGCAGGGATCTGTCGGAACCAGCAGGGTTTTCAATCTCGATTCGATGATCGTCAAATTTGAAGTCAACAGCAACCGCCTTGTGATTATCCGCTCAGGCGAAGGACTTTATGACGGTTCTTCGCAGGAAGACCTGATAGTCGGTTCCTATCCGATTGTCAGAACGGTTGAACCCGAAGGTCAAAAGCAGAAATACTATCAGGTGGACTTCAGCCGGCCTGAGAACAAAAGTTTTCTGGTTTCGGCTTTCGCGGGCGGAGTGCCCTCTTTGCAGATGTCTGCCGATGTCGTTGTTCCCCGCGTAGCTCACGCGGCTAAACCTGCGCTGGGGCTGATGACGAACGGGATGTACTTTACTGAACAGGATCCAAGTTTCGTTATTGATCAGCTTGTTTTGATTAATTCAAATGAGGCGGTGCTGGGCGACGATGATGAGGTCGGCCCGATTGCCGAGCCGTCGAAGGATCCCATTCGTCCGACAGTGCATGTTGTGCAAGGTTTTTTTCCGATTCCTTCAGGACAAGACGCGTTCGAGGCAAAGCAGGCCATTCCGCTCGACGTGTCTCAGCAGGAACTGCGCTCACGAGGCGTAAACGATCGGACTGAAGGAAAAGACGTTCCGTATTTTGCAACCAAAGGAATGTTTGAGGCCAACGGCGGACGTGCGCGCACCGCGATGCCCTATGTGCGTAAATTCAACCTTGAAAAAGAAATCACTTTCGTTCTCAGCCGCAATGTTCCGGAGCAGCTGGTGCCGGTGCTCAAGTCGGCTGTGCTGTCCTACAAAGAACTTTTCGACGGACTTTCCGGTGAAAAAAATCCTGCTCCCGCAGTCAGGGTTTACACTCAGGACGAGTTTGAAGAGCTGAACCGCACTCAGGGCTTGGCGCTCGGCGGTAATGTGGTTGCTGCCGACCCGCGTGTGAACATGATTTACTGGGACGATTCGCTCGCACTTGGTTCCGCTTGGGCAACAGCGACCGAGAATCCCAAGACAGGTGAAATCATCTCGGGCGACGTGATGCTCTCCGGAACTATGTGGGCAATGGAAGGTTGCAAAGGATACTTCCAAAGAACGTGGCAAAAGAGCAAAGAACCCAATCTTCCGAAGCGGCCTTCGGGAAGCGTTCCTTCGCCTGTCAGCCGTTTCCTTTGGGAAGCGAAGTGCGATGCAGCGCTGGCAAATTTGGGAATTTTCACGTCACGCGCGGCACCCGCCGAAGACCTTGCTGAATTCGACAGAGCGAACCGCACGGGCGACCTTGTGACGCTGGCACGCCATGCCTCGAAGGCTTTGGGACGGACAGTTGCTCCGGAAGAAATGGTGTCCGGTTTGTCCCACGCCGTAAGCTCAAAAACTGCTTCTGCTCAGGAACTGGCTGACGCATATGCGCGTCTTCAGGGATCGGCCGCTGACATCAAGCACAAAGCCGAAGACCGCCGACTGTCACTTGAAAATCTGCTGAAAGTAGACGGTGACGCTGCAAATATCAAATCTTTGAAGTCCGGCCGCAACGTGGTGCGGGCGAAACTTGATTGCGTTCGTCAGCTGATGCCCAATGCTGAGGTCAATCTTTCCGAATTCGGAGTTCCTGCAATCGAATCACCGTTTGTCAGTTCACCCGAGGCCGGTGCGCTTGCACTCGTTCGTTCGGTGGTTGTGCATGAACTCGGTCACGTTTTCGGACTTCGTCACAATTTTATCGCTTCGACGACTTCTGCTGAACTGACGGAAGATTCAAAGCCTCCGGTGGTTGTCGACAAAGGCACCGACTCGGTGATGGACTACAATGATTACGGCATCGAGATGACTGCCGGTGCAATGCGTGACTTCAAAGCCGCCGACGGAGCCTCGGGACTGGGAACGTTCGGTGCATACGATATTCTGGCTCTTGCAAACGCTTACGGTTACCCGACCGAAGGCATGAAATTCAAATCTCAGCCCGCATTCTGTACCGACCGTAACGTCTCGACCTTCGGCAATTGCCAGCGCTTTGATTTCGGCAAAGATTACAACGAATATCTGATGCTGCGTGTGAACCTGATTTTGCAGAGGCTGAGATATGCAAACCCGATGGATGCAATTTTGGATCCGCGGTTGCCCGCAATCTATGCCCAGCTCATCAGCACGCTGAGTCAGGAACTTTTGAAGATTAATGCGCTTTGGGGGATTGCCCAGTCGACGGCAGTTGAGACCAGCCAGATCGCAGTGAAGGATGCGTTGCTTCAGACGGCCGAATTCGCATTCCGCGGCGCCGGCGGAAGACAACAGTTCCTCAGGAACTTTCCTGAGCAGCATGGCACAAAACTTTTCGGTGCTCTTGATGCCCTGAAGCTTGAACCGTCATTTTTTGCGGATCCGTCCTACGGTGCGCTGATTTCCGCTCTGATTCGCAGTGAAATGGACCTGAACATGATTGCGGTTGCGCGCGTTCTTAAGAACAGGGCAAAGGCAAAGGGATCTGATGCTGCTTATCTTGGTGTAGTTTCCAACATCAATCATCGCGGATTAAACTTCTCCTACCTTGATGAGTTGATCTCCCATTTCGGACAAAGAGTGGTTGTTCCGGCCGGCAGTGTTGCGGACTTTGAGTATTTTGATGAAAACCAAAGGAAATCCGGTGCAGGTTCAACACTGGACGGCAAGCCGTTCAGTCTGGTTCTTGGCAAGCCTTTGTTCAACCATCAGAATCAGGTTGTCGTGATTCCGAATCTGGTCCTCGACGGTCCTGCTCCCGGCTCCCGTAAAACTGTCACTGCTCTGGTCAAGGGACGTTATTCGATTGAAGAGATGATTCAGGCCATTGCAGCTCTCTCGGTTTTGGCAGGAGACAATCCGCTGCATCCTGCCCAAAGCAGACTGGGCGAGCAGGCGGAAGCGTTGCAGCAGCTGCTGCAGCTGGACACCTGTCCTCCATCGCCGGAAGACATCTCGACTTTTGTTGCCTGTGAAAGTCTGAAAGCGGAGGCACGTGCTCCGGCTGCGATCATCCTGAACGCGATAATGTCAGTGGCTCAGGGAGCCTTGCCGACACTGAGTGTTGCTTCCGGAGAAGAGCGCTGAGCTGCTGAAGGTCGTGTGGTGGCTGTGTCGGGACTGAGACCAACAAGGTCCAGTCCGACGTCACCGACCATGATCTGTCCGAGGTGCGGGTGTCCTGCCCGCAAGATTGGTTCAACCGTTTTTACCAAGTTGACCGACGGTATGCTGACCTTGAATTGCAGCTTTGCCAGTCCCTCCCAGATACAAACAACATTTTTCGGACAGCGTGAATCTTCAATGATGCTCACGAACGTGACTTCAACAGCCTTGCCGTTGACCGTAAACTGCTGAGTCTGGCCCAACTGAAGGTTTTTGGTTGAAGCATCCTTCAGCGCTGAATAGCCTGCCGGATTTTGATTGGCAGGATTTGCCTGCGTTTGTCCTTTGGAGTCGTCCGAAGATTGCTGACCGATCGCAATTTGACCGGAACGTGTGTCCGGAGTTGCGGGCGGTGTGGAGGAGGTTTGGGTCGGCGGTTCGCCCGATAAATTGAACAGGCGGTTTTTGCAACCGTAAATGAACGAAAGGGATACAAGACCACAGGCCAGAATATTGGTTTTCATTATCTTGAATCTCCCGATGCCAGACTGTGATGGTTTCGTTCTTCATAAATGATGAGCCAGAGGCGTGCGTCAAACGACTCGCTTGTAGACAGGGGTTGCCTGAGTTCGTCAATGTCCCAGCCCTGTGCCCGCAGCGATTCGACAAGCCTTTCCAGAAACTCTCTCTCACGGGTGAAACGATCTTCGCGCACTTCGATATTAAAAGTCAGACATCTGCGGCCAATTTCGCCTGATGTTCCAATGAAGCGCACAATATAGTCGTTTTTTTCCTGAGTACTCCCCAAGTATCGCTCGCGCAAAGATTGCTCGATTTGGTCAAGTTCCCATTGTGCTGAACCTAAGCTCACCCTCATCTCCGTAAGTCGTTTCTGATGCCATGTTATCATTCAAGTCAGAGGCATCCAATCCGGACCGGAACCCCAAAACTTGTTTTGCTGTCACAAACTCGCCATTTTTAAGATGCAGGGAGCATTTTTGACGGTCTTTGTCTTGACTCGGAGATTCACCTTAATTGCCGTTGTGAATATTTATTGCATTGCGTAAGAATTTCGGCTTGATCGCTTCTTGAACCGCGAGGGGTGCGTATGCCGTCTCAGACTTCCGTCCGACTTAGCAAGAGCAATGTGTATACACAAATTATCAAACTGACTGCAGCAACGTGTATGACGGTCGCAGCCGGCTGCGGAGGGCCGGATGCGCTTCAGGACAGCACTCTGTCCTCCGAATTCCAAAAAACTTACGGCATCCGTTATGATGTGCCGCTGATGTGCGGAGGACCGAGTCCTCAGCAAATTATCGATGTGACGCTCGAATCTGCGCAGCGGCTCAGTGACTTTTGCGAGATTCAAAATGTCAGAGCTGCCCAAGCGGGTTATCTGCGCTGTCCTGTCGGACTTTGTCAGCAGGAATATCAGCCCGGTTCACTGGCTGCGCCGACCCTCAAGTTTTCGATCAACAACGGCACGAGCATGGGCAGCATGTTCGGCGGCTATGGCGGCGGTTCTGGCGACTCCGGCAGCACGGGTGTGTTTGGCAAGCGTATTTACGTCAGCATGGAGTTCAATATTCCTTTGGCCAAGAGCCCCGATCAGCTGATGTGTGTGAACCCTTTGAACTCGACGGTTCAGACGACGATTCTGAATGAAATCGGCAAAGCGGCTCTGGCGGCCAAGAATGATCCCTGTGTTCCGGCTAAGTGAAGATTTCAAAAAGTTTATATGCGTGTGCGTTCCGTCGAAGCCGGCCGCCGCGCTTATTATCGCGTTAACAATATTACCGCCAAGCCCCTTTGCAGCCGGTGACACATCTCCGCCGCCGGCAGACTCCGGTACGGCTGCTGATTTGGCTGGAATCCCTTCGGTGGGATGGCCTCTGGGAGTGCCCCTGACGTGCAAAGCGATGACAGACGCTGTTGCACAAAGTTTGCGTGAGGCGACCCTCAGGCTCCGGAATTATTGCAACGAACAAAACGAAAAAATGAAAGCGGGCGGCTATACGGCCTGCGGTCTGAATGAATGTCTTGATTCCGCCGTGACCCGCGACAATGGTTATGATCACGGGAAATTTGTTTTGAAAATCTTCCGAAGCATTTACACGGGCGAGCCTGTTGTCACGCTCACTTATTCTTATCCTTCGAATATTGCGCCGAACGGAACATTCCCCGTTTGTTTTGACCCCGTAAGTCGTGCCGAGTCGTTGCTGGGCGATGAATTCGCCCTCTGGGATTTTAAGAGGTTTGTTGAATTCTGCGCGCAGTCTCCTCGGGAAAAACCGGAGCGCTGATTTCGCTCTCCGGTTCGGAGGGGAGGGGTTCGATGTGCAGATTCCTGTATTCCAATTTTTTGAAAAAAATATAATACACAACAAATTCATACACTTAAATAAAAAACTATAGTGCGGAATTATTTTATCCGAAATGATTATAACGGCTGCGGCGCAGAAGTGCGTTGCAGACTGGATTTTCGCTTCGAATAAAGGGGATTCACGGTGAACTGTTCTTTTCTTAAATTTGCACTTCCGCTGTACTTTGCGGTGGCCTGCGGCCTGAACAAACCCGTTCAAAGTGGTACAAACGGAAATCCGCAGCAGGATGATTCTTCCGATCTTCAGCTGTCACGCGGCAGCATCATTGAAAATGTTCCTTTCAAGGGCGGCCAAAACGGTCAAGGCGTTTATCGCGCGCCCACCATGGTTGTGACTAAATCAGGAACCATTCTGGCGTTTGCAGAGCGTCGGGTCGACGGTCATGAGGATGAAGGAAATATCGATGTCGTTTTGCGCCGCTCAACCGACGGCGGAAAGAGTTGGGGACCATTGCAGGTTCTCGTCGATGACAAGAATAATCCGTGCAAAAATCAGAGTCCCGTCGTTTTGCCCGACGGTCGCGTCATTCTGCTGTATCTTTGGAATCCGTATATTAAAAGCGAAGATCAGCGCAGTCAGATTTCGCGGAAAATGTACATGATTTCCTCGGACGACGACGGCAAAAGCTGGTCCAACAAAAGTCCGGAAAAACTCGGTACAGAAATTACGGCGATGACTCAGCAAAAGGACTGGAAGTGGACAGGTCTCGGGCCGGTGCACGGTATCGTCAAACAATTTGCGCCGAACAAGGGAAGGATCGTTTTTTCATCGAGACACAACACCGAAAATTCGAACATGGTTTCGCATGTTATTTATTCGGATGACAACGGCAAAACATGGGCAATCGGCGGCAGTGTTCCGAGGTTGAAAACAACGGAAAGCACTGTTGTTGAACTCAGCAACGGCGACCTGATGCTCAACAGCAGAAACCAGCGCGAAGACGAACACTTTCGCGTGGTGTCAATCAGCCGCGACGGCGGAGAGTCCTTCAAGGAAGCAGATGTCAGACTTGAAACCCAGTTGGTTGAACCGCGCGGTGTGCAGGCGAGTCTTTTGTTTCATTCGATAAATAAAACGACGGGCAAGGCAAATGTTCTCTTCTCAAATCCGGCCGACACGGAGCTGAGAACAAACGGAACAATTTATCTGAGTGAGGATGACGGCGAGACTTGGACAAGCAAGTTCAGATATGCGCCGGAACTTCGCCCTTATTTTACCGGCTATTCGGATCTTGCACGTTTCGGAAACGGAGATGTGGCCGTGCTCTATGAACGCGGTGAATACAATGCGTCAAACAAGGGGCAGCGCTACGATGAAATCGGTTTTCACCGGATTGCCTTCAGCACAATTCAGTCCGGATGGCAGCCCCGCAAAACCTGCCGCATTTTTCGGGGATTCTCTGAAGACGCGAAGATTTTTGACAAGAACGTGCTGCGCGAAGAATGTGTCAGCCTGTGCGAAAGAAATTCTGCGGGACTGAATGACAACGGACTGCCAAAGCAGGTTCGCTGTGAGTGGGCAGCCGAAACCCTTCAGGACTACCAAAAAGGCCAATGTGAAATTAAGAGCTGCCTCAAAGATAAAAGTTCAAAGGTTCGCAGTTTTAAAGACTTTACCCGCAAGGAATGCAGCAGTGAATGCGGCCGCGCCGACGGATGGTCCGAAAGACGCTGCCGCTGGCATTCGGGCAATGAGACGGACGGTCCTTGGCAACTTTTGCTGGCAGGTCAAGAGTGTAAATGAATTTTTTTCGGAACTGCCATTGAGTCTTTGACCGCAGTTGCTTTGTGAACGGATCTCTGTTGTGATTTTCGGATAAATTTCTCCGGCCGGCGGACCGACGATCCGCCGGCCGGAGTTTTTCGGCACGACACAGGGATTATTCAAATGAAAAAACCGGTTCAGTGTGATGTCTTTAAATTCGGCGGAACCTCGGTCGGAAGCGCGGATGCTGTCGAAAGAGCAATTTCAATTGTCAGACAGACCTCTGTGCCGGTTGTCGTCGTGGTGTCTGCAGCGGCAGGAATCACCGACCTGCTGCATGCTGCGGTGCGCAGCGCTGCGGCAGGAGACGACAGGGAATCCGAGCGTGCAGTCACTTCTTTTTATGAAAAATATGAAAGCCTGATTCAATCGCTGGTCAAAGACGGACAGTTCAGGCAGGCAGCCGTCGCGGCATTGCAATCCTGCAGCGCAGAACTGCGCGCGATTTGTTCGAGTCTTATGGTTCTGCGCGAACTGACCCAGCGAAGCATTGATGTTGCAGTGGCGCGCGGCGAACGGATGTCTGCTTTGATTTTTTCATACGCTTTGCGGGAGCGTGATGTGCGGGCAGGATTGGTCGATGCTGCAGATATTTTATTTGTGAACCGACGCTTTTCGGCGCTGGTTCCGCAGGCCGAAAAGTGCCTTGCAGCAATGGATGAGAAGCTGATTCCTGCGCTGGAGAATGAAAGAATTGTTGTGGTCCCCGGTTATATTGCTTCAGGAGCAGACGGCGAGCTCCTGACCCTTGGCCGCGGCGGTTCGGACTATTCTGCCACTTTGCTCGCAGGCTTGCTCAAAGCCCGTCAGGTTGTTCTCTACAAGGAGGTCGACGGTTTTCTGACCGCCGATCCGCGCTACGTTTCGGATGCCCGCGTCGTTCCTGAGCTGAACTACCGCGAGGCAACCGAGCTTGCCTACTACGGTGCAAAGGTTCTTCACCCGCGCAGCATCATTCCCTTGCTGGCCGATGAAATTCCGTTGACGATCAAAAATTCTCTGTCACCCGAATTTGCCGGAACGCAGGTCACTTCGAGGGCGACCGGTCTGGAATTTCCGGTGAAGGCGATGACGGCGATGGCTGCACAGACCATGCTGACAGTTGCCGGCAACGGAATGCTGGGTGTCCCCGGGATTGCCGGCAAAACTTTTGCGACTCTGGCCGCACACGGTATTTCGGTTTCAGTTATTACACAGGCATCAAGCGAATCGAGTATTTGTTTTGTTGTGCCGGCAGATCAGGCTTTGACGGCGCAGCGTGTTTTGAATGAAGCATTCGAATATGAGCGTTCGGCAAGATTGATTGATGAGGTCAAGGTCGATTCAGGCATTGCGGTCCTTGCCGTGGTGGGCTTGGGAATGAAGGGGACACCCGGAATTGCGTCACGGGTTTTTACCGCACTGTCGCGCAAGAAAATTAATATTCTCGCAATCGCCCAAGGCTCTTCGGAGCTTAATATTTCAATGGTCATTCTTGAGCAGGAAGTCAAAGCAGCCCTGAATGAACTGCATGCAGAATTCAGGCTCGAAAAGTTGCGGCCGCTGCCTGAGCGTGTGGAAAAACACATCGACATTGCCATGCTGGGCTGCGGACAGATCGGCCGCACATTTTTGCGTCAGGTTATGTCGCAAAAAACATATCTGAACACAAACCTTGGCGTCAGTGCAAAGTGTCTTGCGCTTGTTGACAGCACTTCGGCACAAATCAATACGTCCGGCTTTCCGGACCACGTCCTGAATGACATTTTGCGGGACAAAGATGCCGGACTCAGGCTTGTCAAAGATCCGTCCGAGCTGCCGATTCAGACGCTGCGCCGCGGTTTGTTCACGCATGCTTTGGCCAAGGGTGTGGTTGTCGATGTCACGGCCGACGACACTTGGCCGACACTGATGGAATTCATTGAACAGGGATTTCATGTTGTTCTTGCGAACAAAAAACCATTGACCGTGCCAATGGACAATTACAAAAAGATGTACGCACTGGCTGCAGCCAAAGGGGTGTGGATCAGGCACGAGGCAACTGTCGGTGCAGGATTGCCTGTGCTGGACACGATCGCCAAACTGCAGTCGGCAGGCGATACAATCGAAAGTATGCTCGGCTGTCTTTCCGGAACCTTGGGATATATATCAACTCAAATCAGCGCAGGAGTTCATTTTTCAACAGCCGTCGGCGAAGCGCGCCGGCTTGGTTATACCGAGCCGCATCCTGCGGAGGATTTGTCGGGCAGGGATGTTGCGCGCAAGGCTCTGATTCTTGCGCGGACCATCGGTCGCGAGGTTGAACTTGACGATATCAAGGTAACGCCCCTGTTCAGACAGGAACTTTTTGACGCGGATCCCAACGTTTTCGTCAATAATCTGCGCGATATGGATGATGAAATCGCAGCGCTCGTTGCCGAGGGGCGCAAACAGGGGACCCTTCCCCGCTTTGTCGCCCGTATCGAGAAGGAGCGAATCTCGGTCGGGCTTGAAATGGCGGCAGAGAATTCTCCGCTTGGCGGATTGCGCGGCACCGACAATCAGATCGTGTTCCGCAGTCAGCGCTACTCGGCACATCCGCTGGTTGTGACCGGTCCCGGTGCAGGTGCGGATGTTACGGCTGCGGGTGTACTGAACGATGTCGTTTCCATTGCAGTTTCGCATTTCGGGCGGTGAATATGTCGGTCGCAAAAGTCTTTGTTCCTGCAACTGTCGGTAACGTCGGACCCGGCTTCGATGTCTTGGGACTTGCCCTTGATGCCATCGGTGACGAAATTGAGCTTTCACTCGATTACGGACCTTCGCGAATTGTCCACGTTTCGGGCCGTGACGCGGACCTGATTCCGACAGATCCGGAGCGCAATGTGATTGTCCGCTCGGCACGCACCTATCTGAAAATAAAAGGTGCCGATGCATCCGTGGGTGTGCGTGTCAGTCTTTCCAGACAGCTGCCCGTATCGGGTGGCTTGGGTTCAAGCGCTGCAGCTGCGGTGGGCGGTGCACTCGCAGCAGCACATGCTTTGGGAGTTGCATTTACCGATCAGGAGATTCTTTCGGCCGCGCTTGAGGGTGAGGCGATGGTTGCCGGACGACATTTGGATAACATTGCTCCCTGTTATTTCGGCGGCCTGACGTTGGTTCAGGGGATAGAACCGCCGCTGATCCAGAGGATTCCTGTGCATTCAAAGTTTCATGTGGCTGTCCTTTCGCCAAGAATGCAGCTCAGCACAAAGCTGGCGCGCGGAGTTTTGCCCGATGTTCTTCCGACTGCTCAATGGACAAAGCAAATGGCCATGAGTGTTGGTCTTGCTGTCGGGCTTTCTGCCGGAAATGTTCAGCTGGTCAAAGATTCTTTTAATGATTTTTTTGCAGAGCCCGCACGCGCGCATCTGATACCTGATTTCCGCAATGTGAAGGATGCCGCACTTGGTGCCGGTGCATTGGGATGTTCAATCAGCGGAGCCGGTCCAAGTATTTTTGCACTGTGTGACAGCGGGGATACCGCAAAAGCAGTGTCCGAGAGTATGACCCGCGCATGTCAGCAGGTTGCCGCCGAAACGTTTGTTTCAGGTATTGCGCACGGAGGAGCCCGAAAGCTATGAATCCGGTGGCCGAGTCGTCGGGAATTCCCGACATCAAACTTGTCTGCACAGTGTGCAGTGCAGAGCATCCATGGAATGTCTCCGATTATCGTTGCACATGCAGCAAAAAAGGATTGCTCGAAGTCAGGCACATGCGCGTGCATTCGTGCGCGGAACGTGACCTGATGTGTGAACGTTCGCCCGACTCGGAAGGATTTGATGCCAGCGGAGTTTGGCGCTTCCGCGAGGCTGTTCTGCCGCTGCAGGCATCCTCAATCGTCAGCCATCCCGAGGGTCATACGCGCCTCTACCGCAGGGAAACGCTCAGCTCGTGGGCCGAAGTTGATGACCTTGCATTCAAGCATGAAGGTGAAAATCCGAGCGGATCTTTTAAAGATCGCGGCATGACCGTTGCCGTGTCTGTGGCCAAAGCACTGAATGCAAAAATCATTGCCTGTGCATCGACGGGCAATACCAGCGCAGCATTGGCTGCCTACGCTGCACAGGCCGGAATACCGTCGGTCGTTTTTTTGCCCGCCGGAAAAATCGCAACGGGCAAGCTCTCGCAGGCGGTGGCCTACGGTGCGCAGTGTCTTGCTGTTCGCGGCGACTTTGACTCGGCCATGCAGCTGGTTGAAGAATCGTCACATCAGCTCGGCTTTTATTTGGTGAATTCGCTCAATCCTTACAGACTCGAAGGGCAAAAGACGATCATCTGGGAGTTGCTGGCCCAGCGACGCTGGCAGGTTCCCGACTGGATTGTTGTGCCTGCAGGAAATTTGGGAAACACCTCTGCGTTCGGCAAAGCGCTCAGAGAAGCTTTGCAATGGGGTTGGATCAACAAGCTCCCGCGTCTTGTTTCCGTTCAGGCGGCCGGTGCGAATCCTTTTTTTCAGAGTTTTGAAAAAAAATTCACTGAAATATTGCCCGTCAAGGCAGAAACGGTTGCCACTGCGATTCGCATCGGACAGCCGGTAAATTATATCAAGGCGGTGCGCGCCATCGGCGAGACTGACGGACTTGTTGCGCAGGTCACGGACGCGGAAATTCTTGAGGCCAAAAGACAAATCGATCGCAGCGGTCTGGGCTGTGAGCCTGCAAGTGCGTGCACACTTGCAGGAATCAAAAATCTGAAAAATGCCGGCATCATTAAATCAGGGGACAGCGTTGTCGCAGTGCTGACCGGTCATGTGCTGAAAGACTCCGAGGTGATTTTTGCTGATGCAGCTGCGGCCCGAGCGGCGGTGACAGAAATTGAACCGACCTTGAACGCGGTCAGATCTGTCACCGGTTTGAGCGGACGGCCTTGATTGCGAATTCCAAGCCGGATGAGGTTTCAACAGGAATTATGAATTCCAGCTCCTCCGGAATTTATTTCAGGTCCGGAGTCAGATCGAATTTCAAATTGAAATCTCCGCCGGTGGGAAGCTGAACTGTCTTGAGTCCGGTTTTGACGAGTTCCAGCTCTTCGGCCGAAAGATTGCTGAATGAATAGGTCATTCGGATAAGAAGTTTGAATTGCATGTCCCCGAGATTCTGTTCCTTTGAGCCCATGAACTGAAGGCCTGTTTTTGGCGGGTCACATTCGGTTGATTCCTTGAATTCCTGTTCACCGGTGCATGAGAGTTGTGCAGCGGTCATGAGTGTTTTTAAAAGTTCTCCTGCGATGGCCGGTTCGACCATTTGCTCGATGCACTGAATCGCCTTGCCTTGTTCGGCGAGCTTTTTGAACAATTCACCCTGCAGCAGAGCATTCGGATCTTCATTGCCGCCTTGGGCTGCCCCTTTTCGGTTTATGCAGCGATAGACGGGCACGGCTCCTTTGCCTGGCGCGAACAGATGTCCCGCCATCGATATGATTCCTCCGATCGTCTTTGAAATCGGATTCGAACCTGTCGTGGCCGGTTGGGTTGCCTGCGAAGGGTCATTCGCGGCAGAAGTTTTTGGATTTTGATCGGAGGTGCCTGTTTTGGGTGTGCTGCCGGATTTTGTCTGAAGGTCGAGTCCCTCTGGATTAACCATATGTGATGATTTGTTTCTGCTGCAGCCGGAAAGAGCAAAAAGTACCGCAAATAATGGAATAATTTTCATTTTTTAGTGCTCCATGTGCGCGAATACAGAAGGTATCGGACTTCCGGAGCTGTCTATTAATGGCTATTTTGCTAAATCTCGGAAATAAATAAAAAAAAGATCCAGACTTTGAGTCGGGATCTTCTTCAGGCTGCGGCTGCACTTTGAATCAGAACGTGACTTCCCGCAGGAGGTCAGGGTTATCCAGAACACGGCCTGAGCCCATGACGACCGCGGTCAGAGGATTCTCGGCCACGAGAATCGGCAGACCTGTTTCTTCACGCAGAAGAATGTCGAGGTTGCGGATCAGGGCTCCGCCGCCCACCAGAACGATACCCTTGTCGACGATGTCGGCAGCAAGTTCCGGAGGAGTTTTTTCAAGAGCAAGACGAACAGCTTCAACGATGGCGTTGATCGGTTCCTGCATCGCTTCGCGGATTTCTTCGCTTGTGACTTCGATGGTTTTCGGAATACCGGCGACAAGGTCGCGGCCCTTGACCTGCATCGTACGGATTTCTTCTTCGGGGTAAGCTGAACCAATCGCAATCTTGATTTGTTCGGCCGTTCTTTCACCGATCAGAACGTTGAAGCGGCGCTTGAGGTAGTTGACGATTGCTTCGTCCATTTTGTCGCCGCCGACGCATACCGAGCAGCGAGATAACCGCAACTTCAGTTGTACCGCCGCCGATATCGACAATCATGTTTCCGCTGGCTTCATGAATCGGAAGGTCGGCACCGATGGCTGCCGCCATGGGCTCCTCGATCAAAAACACGGATGCGCAGCCTGCACTTTCGGCTGATTCGCGCACGGCACGCTTTTCGACTTCCGTGATTCCGTAGGGAATGCAGATGACGGCACGCGGACGCACAAGCGAACGGTGATTGTGCGCAACACCGATAAAATAGCTCAGCATTTTTTCGGTGAGTTCGAAGTCGGCAATGACGCCGTCTTTCATGGGCCGGACGGCTTCGATCGTCCCCGGAGTACGGCCGAGCATTTCTTTTGCGGCACGTCCCACGGCCTTCACGGACCTTTGTCCGCGACTGTCCCGCTGAACGGCAACAACCGAAGGCTCGTTTGCAACAATGCCTTTGCCTTTGACATAAACGAGCGTGTTGGCTGTGCCCAAGTCAATAGCGAGATCGTGAGACAATAAACGCAAGAACCAATCGAACATCCACCCCTCCGAAGGCAATGGTGTGTTTTTTTTGAAAAATGTACAAAGCACCTCTGTTGTAACACAAAACCGTGGGGAAAGTACAAGGAGCAGGGCTCAATAAAGAGTGTACTTCAAACCGACGAACTGAATCCGCTTCCGGACGACGAGCGGATCGTTGCGAATGCGAGCAGGGACCGGCTGGAAGGGAAACATGGTCTTGAAGACATCAAACACCAGCTGATCCACTGCTGCGAAATTGCGGAAAGGCTCTCTACGCGCGGAAATATTGACTATTTTGCGTAATGTTCCGTCGCGGTTGATGACGATGTCATATTCTATGAATTCTCCGAGCTTGCCGTCGAATCTGGATTGAGGGGGCAGGGTCCGGACTCCGCCCCAAGTCTCGGCGAAGCGGCGACTGAGATTGTCGAAATATCCGGCAAAAGTGTATTCGGTACGGGTGACCGGATCGGCAGGGTCCTTTTCGGCGACCACGTCAGGGACTTCGATGTCACCCGCAATCGGACCGGCACCAATGGCCTCACCCAGTTGCCGCTGCTGATTCAAAAAATCTTTTTTGCCCGCCGGTAGTAGCGGGCTCACCACGTCTTCCATGAGAGTCTGGGGCGGGGCGCGGCGTTCCGGAGCGGGGGACGACTTCGCCAAAGGAGCTTCCGGAACAGTGACCACTTGGGTTTTGTCTTTGGCAGCAACCGGTTCCGGTTCAGCCGCGGTCAGAACTTTTTTCTGTGACGGCTTGTTTCGCGAGGGCGGTTTGGAACTTTCAGCCCTGCTTTCTTTGACGGGCTGTTCCGTCAACGGCTGAGTCTGTGCGCGGGAAAAAGTCACCTTGACCGCGTTGGGGCTCGGCCTTGCAGGGCGGTTGCGGGCAAGCCAGTCCAAAGGAAACAACAAAACAACCGCATGCAGCGAGATCACCGCAGCCGCAATCAGCAAGCGGAGTTGCCAGTGGGTCTGTGGCGTGAACGTGGTCGCCCAGATATCAATGAGTTGTTTTGAAAGCTTTGACTGCTTTGACAATGAGCCGCCTTTGTCTTTGAATCCGTCTCCAAACATAGGACAGAAAGGTTGACTTGGCCATGTACTTTGCGAACGCTTCGCATCAAGTCTTTGATACTGTAATTTTTGGAAGTGGTCTTGCCGGTTTGTCCTGTGCCCGCAGGCTTGCTGTAGACGGGCAAAAAGTAGCCGTTCTGGAAAAGGCAAAAGAGCTCGGCGGTCACTTGTTACCTTTTGAGCGTTCGGGCGCCACCTTTGAGGTCGGCTTGCATTATATCGCCGACATGGCCGGCGGAAGTCACTTTGACCGCTCACTGAACAGCCTCGGAATTTCGCTCGAAAAAATTCCGCTCGACGACGAGTTTGAAACTTTGGTTTTCGACGGTTCGCATTCTGCCGAATCCGGCGATGCGGAAAATTTTTCCTACTGCGCACCTGCAGGCAGATTCGCCGAGCGTCTCAAAGAACATTTTCCGGAGCAGACCGGCGGTATCGACCGTTATTTTGAATATCTCGATTTGGTCTGGAGTGTGTCGCGGCAGTTGAGTTTTCCCGTTGCCGTCAGAGATGTGTTGAAAATTGCCATAGCGCATAAGAGCAGGGTGAAGCTGGTTTACCTTGCGACAAAAACCCTTGCGCAGGTTTTTGATTCCTGCCGCATATCCGGCAGACTGCGCGAGATTCTCGCGGTTCATCACGTGCTGATCGGCGTGCCTCCTTCGCGGGTCAGCGCATTTTTGCACATGACCGTGCAACGCTATTATTTTGAGGGTGCGGGGTTTGTGCGCGGCGGAGGCAGGGCCATGATCCGCGGTCTCATGCATCCGCAGGTCACATACCGCTGCAATGCCGATGCAACATTTGAAAAAATCCACTCTCCCGAATTAGTCCGCAGCGGTGTGCGTTTTTGTGTCCGGATGGCTGACGGAGTCGAATTATATGCGCGCAATGTTGTCTGGACACCCGATCCGCGGACTCTGAATCAGTCTGCGCGCGGAATTTCTGCTTCTGCATTTTTGGATATCAAGCTCAGAGGCGCCGAGACCCCGCATGCTCTGGTCGTAGGTTATTACGCCACCCGCCGGCCGTTGCAGGAATACGGCCTGATGAACAGAAACTACTGGCTGATGGGAAGTCTGGATTCAGAGGCGTGTTACCTTAACGAGTCGCTTTTGAAACTGGCAGAAGCCTCTCCGCTGTATCTGTCCACAGGATCACTGAGGGATCCGGAGGCTGTGGAACAAGGTAACAAACTGGGCGCAAGGGGAGTGTTTCAGGCGATGTTCCTTTGTCCGCCGGTGGCTGAGATTTGGGGCGGAGAAAGCCCCGACAAATACAGGCTGCCGGAGAGCAAAGGAGGCTACGGCCGGCATTACCGCGTGCTGAAAGAAGACGTACTCGGAAAATTGACACAAAGACTTATCCGGCAGTGGCCGCAGCTCGAAGGCGAGCTTGTGTGGACGGAGCTCGGGACTCCGCTGACGCACAGGCGCTACCTTAATTCACAGACTCTCAACGGCTACGGTTTTGCGCCGACGGTTTCGGACCTTCTCTGGAAGAGACCTTCGGCATGGACCGGACAGGACGGATTGTTCCTTTGCGGTGCACATATTCGCCCGTCTCACGGAATTGTGACGGCTCTGCTCAACGGTGTCGGTCTTGCGGAAATGATCTCCTCCTGCGAACATTGAGGACGGGAGGGCCATCGCGTGGCCGGCGCAGCAGCAGGACAAGAAAAAGCAGGAAATAAGGACAAGGCGATTGCCTTTTCCAGACCCGAACAGGTGCTTGAGATTTTGCGCGAGGTTAACCGGCGCAAGACGCAGGTCCTCATCAAGTATTCGAGCGACGGAAAGCTTGTGCGCGGCGTGGTTGAAGACCTTCTTGTCAGCGAAGGATCGCTGGTGGTCTCGGGAATTTCACCGGCCGGAGATCAACTTTTGGCGCAGCACAAACTCGTGAGAATCGAGTTTATTCTGCTGTCCAAAAAAATTATTTTCGTAACCAAAATCAAACAGCGGGTTTCCGGAAAAATCCTGCTGAGTGTTCCGGACAAGCTTGTGGCTCTTGAACGGCGTGCGAACGCCCGTTTTCGGGTGCCGATCCCCTGCGCCGCATTTCTTGAGTTCAACGACAGGCGCATTGAACTTGAACGTTTTGACGCCCCGTTTATGCCGCGTTTTTTGCGCGACGATGCGTCCAAAGCTCCCCGCGTGCGGATTGACGATGTCAGTTTGGGCGGAGTCGCGTGTTTTACCCGTTACGGGGCGATTGCCGACCTCTTCCGTGCAGACGAGGACGAGCTGCAAGCCTCCCTTTACTTGCCAAGCACGGCCCCTCTCAGCGTCCGCGTCTCGGTGCGCTGGACCAAAAAGACCACAGCTGCGGTCCTGACCAACGGCTACGATGAATTTCAGCGCATTGTTGCCACGCGTTTGAAGGTTTTGCCGAGTTCAGACGACATGCAGATGCGCGAAAACTTCTTCCGCATCGGATTCCAGTTCACCGAAGTGACAAGTGAACTGGATGCCGCATTAAGGTCCTTCATCAAGCTTGTTCAGACAGCAGAATCTGTGTAGGAATGTCAGTCTTCCCAGCGGAGACTTTGCCATGTCCGAATCGATTTTGTCCGGTTTGCCGATCTTTTCAGACCTCACTCCAAGCGAGCTGAAAACTCTTAAAACGTATCTTCAAAAGTCTGCGGCCAAGGCCGGAGGAATAATTTATTCTTCGGGCGATGTCCGCGATCGGGTCAGAATCATCGTTTCCGGACAGGTTGAACTTCATGCACAGCAGGGAACCTCGGACTGGGATGAGATGACCGCAATATACGGCCCGCGCCAATTCCTCGGCGAGGCCTCTCTTCTGCGGGACGGAACCGTTCATCAGGCGACCTGTTCGGCGCTCAGCGATGCGGAGTTTTTGCTTCTGCGCCGTGAATCTTTTCTTAAAATGTTCGATGAGCATCCTCAGCTGGCAGGAAAAATTCAGCATAATGTTGCGTCTTATGCATTTGCACGCATTCAGGGCGCAGCCGACAGGGGGTTGTTGTCAGCCGTTTACCGCTCCGGTAAAACCCGAATTGAGCACGATCTGTTGGGCGACCGCGAGGTTTCCGCTGAATCCTACTTCGGAGTGCAGACCCTTCGTGCGCGCGAGAATTTCAACATCACCGGCGTAACACTCCGCGCATTTCCGGCACTTATACGCGCGCTTGCCGAGGTGAAAAAAGCAGCGGCACTTGCCAATCAGGAGCTTAAATTGCTCCCGCCCGAGATATGTGTTCCGGTCTGTCAGGCATGCGATGAAATCATTGCGGGACACTGGCATGAGCAGTTTGTCGTGGACGTCATTCAGGGCGGGGCAGGAACGTCCACGAACATGAATGCAAACGAGGTGATTGCCAACCGCGCTCTTGAGATTGCAGGTTACCAAAAAGGCGAATACAAAAAAATCCATCCGAACAATCACGTGAATCTCGGTCAGTCGACCAATGACGCATATCCCACAGCAGTCCGTGTTGCGATTCTTCACTCGCTGCCTGCGATGACTGATGCGCTGAAGGAATTGTGCGAGGCTTTTTCAGTCAAGGCAAAAGAATTTAATTCAGTGATCAAAATGGGCCGCACACAGCTTCAGGATGCCGTGCCCATGACACTCGGTCAGGAGTTTGAAGCTTTTCGGGTGAATCTCGAAGAAGACATCATGCGTCTGCAGGATGCGGCACGTCTGTTTCTTGAGGTGAATCTGGGCGGAACCGCGATAGGCACAGGAATCACTGCGCATCCTGACTACCGTTCAAAGGCTGTTGCGCAACTCAGAAAAATCACGGGAATGAATCTTGTCAGTTCGGCAAACCTGATTGAAGCCACTCCTGACACCGGATCATTTGTTTTGTTTTCCGGAATACTCAAGCGCCTCGCAACCAAGTTGAGTAAAATCTGCAACGACCTGAGACTGCTGTCGAGCGGTCCGCGCTGCGGTTTGGGTGAAATCAATCTGCCGCCGATGCAACCCGGTTCGAGTATTATGCCCGGCAAGGTTAATCCGGTCATTCCTGAAGTTGTCAATCAGGTTGCTTTTCAGGTTATCGGAAACGACCTTACGATTACGCTTGCGGCAGAAGCCGGCCAGTTGCAGCTGAATGTGATGGAGCCGGTTATTGTTTTCAATCTTTTTCAGTCGATGCAAATGCTTCCCCGTGCAATTAAAACACTTTCGCGTCTTTGTATTACGGGAATTACTGCCAATCCTGAAGTGTGCAGGCGCTACGTGGAGAACAGCATCGGGCTGGTCACGGCGCTCAATCCTTACATCGGTTACGAAAATTCCACCCGCATTGCAAAACTCGCTCTGGAATCCGGAAAGAGCGTTTTTGATCTGGTGCTTGAAAATAAACTGATGAGCCGCGAGAGACTCGAAGAACTTCTCCGGCCCGAGAATATGCTTTCCTGATTTTTGTCAACCCTGATCTGTAGTTCAGTAATAATCTGCATATTCCTGTGATTCATACGCGGCGATTTTATCGCTGCGTTTTTTATTCATAAAAGTCTTTTTTTTATTTTTTCTTCTGTTCCCTGCTTAATTTTCCCAGTCAGCCGGAAGACGATCTGCTTTTGGCTGACTCAGATCGACGTAAATTGACCCCAGTAGCATCGAAAATACGCAAAGAAGTTCATCTCAAATGTGCTTCTTGACAAAAAGAGGGGGTCTGTTGATGAAGCGTATCCTTTCCGTCGTTTTTGTTGCCGCCAATGTGATTACCGCAGGTTGCGGTCAGCTGCCTCCGCGATTCAGTTCCGAAATCGGCGAAAAGGTCGCAGACGCTCTTGAAAACGAGCAAGATATTGATGCGGCTGCGGCTGATGAATCAGATTCTGCGGGTCGGCAGAGCCAAACTTCGCAATCAGGCCGGCAGAACAGCCTTCCTCCTGCAGTCGACGATTCAAGTCGCAGGAATGCCGGATTGCCGTCATCGAATTCAACTTTGAACAATGCTGCAAAGACGAATCCGGACGCAATTTTTTGTCCGCCCGCCAGCTGGTATTCGCCGGCCGAAAAGTTGTGCGTCACGGAAACACAGGCCGTAGGCCCTTTTACCGGAGAGATGATTGCTCTGTGCAAGCAGTTCGGCGGCGGAAATGATGCGTGTGAAGGAGCGCGCTGGGAAAGAAAATTTGCTGCCCGCCTGCGCCTTGGCGAGCGTTGTCCGCGAGGGGCCGTATTTGATGCGGCGCGCGATGCGTGTGCTGAAGGCGAGAATGTTTTCGGGCCTTTTCGGTTGCGCGATGTTGATGAATGCAAACGCAGAGGCGGAGGTCCGCCGTGTGAATCCATGCGCTGGAATGGTGCGTTCATGCCCTTGCGCATACGGGGCGGAACTGCGAACCGCAAACTTTATGATTTTTACAGCGTCAGAAGCAACTATGAAAAAGTCTTTGAGAAAGTTCTGACTTTTTATCCGGCCGGCAGGCGGAACGGTTGTGTTGCCTTTATGAGCACGGCTCTCCGAATGTCGGGTACCGCCGTCCCTCAGAACGAATACATCAACGGTGAATCCGTTTCACTGGTGACCAGGCCGTTTGCGCAGTTCATGATGCAGCGTCTGAACTGGACGAAGGTCACTTCGGCAAACAATTTGCAGCCCGGCGACGTGGTTCTGACGGAAGACGACGCACGCTATCCCAGTTATCCTGCCCATACATACATGTTTTACGGTTGGTCGAACCAAAAGGCCGGCATCGGCTGGGTGATAGACAATCAGGACTTCATCCACGAGCGCAATATCTTTGGGTACGGCACGTATAATTTTACACCGTTCGCGTACGCATTGAGGTCGCCTGAATGAAGTCCGTTTTTCTTTTCATTTCTGCTTTTGCGAGTTTGGCATTTACAGGCTGTATGAAAAAAAGCGTGACGACACTCAACGACTCGACATTCGAGTCACTAGTCAGCGGAAAGAATGCGGGCTTTCGGATTTTGCCTCTGACCGCCGCCCGCGATGCACTCAGACCGGCTGTGATTTACCGCTGCAACGAAGTGCGCTGCGGCGAAGCCTTTCAGCCGAGCAACGAAGAGCGGGATTTGTTCATTCCCTGTGACGCGGCGCTTGGAACAACTGCTGCAGCATCCCTAAAGCCGCACCTGCGGTTGACGGGTGCCGGCACGCAACGGGCTCTTATTGAAAAGGAAGCCCACAGGAAGGCCTGCGAACAGCCGGCTCCTTTTGACAAACTGGTCGCTTCTCCGCCTGCGACACCCGCCGCGGTCGTGCAGGGGGCACCTGCCTGCAGGGTCTTCCGGCGTGACAAAACCGCCTGCGAAGCTAATTCAGCCATGGGTTGCCAGTGGTTGACCCACCCCAGCCGCAATGGCGACGCGGCAGGCGGCGAATGCGTCGGTGGGGCAGGCAGCTCTTTGGGAGGGTCTGCCGACCCGAATCTCCCTGCAAATACTCAGGTCTTGTCCGGAAGTAAGCCTCCGGCAGTCTGGTCAGACCTCACATCCTACCGGCCTCAGGGTACGAATGCGCCTGCCAATCTGAAATGAGGCTTGACGCGGCGAGGCTCTGTCATTATCACGTTCAGACTTTCAACGTGAATGCGCACCCTCTCGCGAGTGCCGCGCCGTGGAAATGCTGAAATAAAGGAGCAAACAATGCGCGATCTCATTAAGCTGGTAGGAATCGACGAGAAGGGTAAGCCCACAGGTTCTGTTTACGTCACCGACAAGAACAAGAAGACCACAACCAAAAAAATCGAACTGAAGAAATACTGCAAGTTCACCAAGAAGCACATCATTCACCGCGAATCCAAGATCTGAATCACAGATCGGAGCTGCGGAAATTCAGAAAAGCCTTTAACGGCATTTTTTGAGCGCATCTTTGGAACTCCTGAAGAGTTCGACTTAAAAATAAAGGTCATCGCGTTTTCGCGATGACCTTTATTTCTACCGCAATGGGCGTGGGCAACCCTGTGACGCCAATCGTCGTTCTGGCCGGCCCCGACTCTGCGTTGAAATATTCAGAATAAACAGCATTAAACTTCTTAAAGTCTTGTTTGATGTCCGTCAGAAAACACTGAGCATCAATAATATCCGACAAATCGCAGCCGGCTTCTTTGAGAATCGTGCGGATGTTTTCGATGACCGACCGTGTTTGAATTTCAATGTCATACTCAACCACATCACCCGTCGCAGACAGTGTGACCCCCGGAATTTCTTTTTTGCCCCGTTCGCGCGGCCCGATTCCCGATACAAAAATCAGGTCACCGTATTTTTTTGCGTGAGGGTAGGGCCCGACGGCCTCGGGTGCCGTGCCTGAAAAAATCGAAACTGCGGTTTTTGGGTTTGTCACTGACTCATGTCCTTCCCTGTTGTGCCCGATTTACGGCGAGCCTTCGATTTGGATGCAAATATCTTTTGTTTCCGTGTAAAAATCATATGACCAGTCGCCGCCTTCGCGACCGATTCCGGACGCTTTGACTCCGCCGAACGGCACCCGCAAATCGCGCAGCATCCAGCCGTTGACCCACACGATTCCCGATTCCAGTTTGCGCGCCATGCGGTGCGCCCGCGACAGGTTTTGTGTCCAAACGCTTGCCGCAAGTCCGTACTGCGGTTCGTTGGCAAGTCGAAGGGCTTCCTCTTCATTTTCAAAAGGTGTCAGGGTGACGACGGGACCAAAAATTTCTTCCTGAATAACCCTGCTCCGGTGCGGAACGTCGACAAGAATTGTCGGTTCGTAATAATGACCGCCGTCCAGCGGAGCAGGAAGGGCAGCCCGTTTTCCGCCGTACAGAATTCGCCCTCCGTCGGCAACAGCTATTTTTACGTAGGAATCCACTTTTTCAAGATGTGATGCACTGACCAGTGCCCCCATGCTTGTTTGCGGATCCGCGGGATCTCCGACCTTGAATTTGCTCACGGCCTGCACGAATGCCGCGGTGAATTTTTCAAATATTGATTTCTCGACGTAGATTCTGGAACCGCACAGACAGATTTCACCCTGATTCAAAAAAGACGATCGCACAGAAGTTTGAACAGCTGATTCGAAGTTGGCATCCGCAAAAATGATGTTCGGATTTTTGCCGCCCAGTTCGAGGCTGATTTTTTTGAACAGCGGAGCCGCCGTGATCGCAAGGTGACGGCCGGTTTGAGTGCCGCCTGTGAATGAAATCGCCTTGACTTCGGGATGCTCGACTATCGCCTGTCCGGCGCGAGGGCCGGTACCAAACACCATGTTGACGACACCCTTGGGTACACCAGCCTCATTCAGTACTTCACACAGCATGTGTGCGGTGAGCGGCGTGAGTTCGGAGGGTTTGCAGACAACTGCGTTGCCGAACGCGATGGCCGGAGCGATTTTCCACGTCAGCAGATACAGAGGCAAATTCCACGGCGTGATAAGTCCCACGACCCCGACCGGCGATCGTTCGACAACGTGAAAGATATTGTCAGATGAGACAAAAGTTTGATCCGACAGATGCAGAAGGCGCGTGGCAAAGAACCGGATGTTGGCAATTGAACGAGGAATATCAAGCCTTTCAGCCAGCTCCGCAGGCTTGCCCTGATCGCGGGATTCGTTTTTCCAATAAATCTGCGACTTTCAGAAGGATTTCGGAGCGTTTCGCCGCGCCCAGAGCCGCCCACGCCGGCTGGGCAATTTTTGCAGCTGCTACAGCTTTACCTACGTCGGAAGCGTCAGAATCCGGACATTCGGCGTAAACTCTGCCGTTTGCCGGACTTTCAACAGACAAAAATTTGCCGCAAACGGGGGGTGTAAACAGTCCGTCAATAAAATTTCGAAGAGTGAGCATTGTCTAATTATTCCTGTGATCTGAGTCCGCCGCACTCTAGTTTGTGAATACAAAAAAGTCCAGATTTTCAGCACCTTGATGGAGGTTTTGACGACCCTGTCGGGCTTCCGACGGGGGTGAACATTTTTGCCCTCAAAGTTTTGCCCAAACGGTCCGAGGATGGGAATGCAGAGAGGTCATTAGGATGAATTACATCAGGGTCCTGCTAATCGCTGGCCTGCTAGGAATAACGGTTGTCTCGGGGTGCGAGGAAAGCCGTGTGTCATCCATCGTGCCGCAAACCGCCGCAACTCTTTCGGATCTTGATTATGACTCGATCGGTAACCATGCCGTTTGGGTTATTCAGGACCAGTTGCGCAAGGCTTCGGCATCTAAGCTGACCGTTGACGTCCTCTCACGTGCCGCTCTTGCGGAAGTCCGCTATGCCAAGCCGGTCGAGGGACCCCTTCAATTAAGACTCAATATGGATGAAGTCGGCGCAGACAGTATTGATGCTGCGCTGGCTTTGCGTGCCGCAACGCGTGGTGCGATGCGTGCACTTTCAGAGATCAAGGCTGATCTTTCTTCGGAGGAGCAGAAAAAATACACGCTCGCAGTGTCCAGCAGTGGTCTTATTGTATCCAAGTCCGCAAGTGACAGATCGGCGACAATTCCAATCGCCCTCCTCGCACAAGCTTCAATGACGGAAATCGGTCGAAACCTCTCTGCAAACGGTATTTCGAACGTATCCATTACGGACGTCATGAAGGATATTGCCGGTCAGTCAGTCGAGTATCTGGGATCCATCAATGTTTCCAGCGACAAAATTGTGGATGCTGTTGCAGCGATTGCTGCGGGGTTGTCTTCGGGAGCGGCTACCGAAGGCACGGCCAATCAGATTGCCAAATCGATCGCCTCGGCCGTGGCAGATAAGTTGCCTTCCGTCGGTATTACTGCCGCCGGCGCAGTCTCGGCGGTTAAAGAGATCTCCAGCCGCATTGTGGAAGGCCTGAAGCAGACTTCGCTCTCGTCGGCAGTTCTGACAGATACAAAAGCCGGTCTGTCGGAAGGTATCATTGCCGGATTGGGAACAACGGTCTCGCAGGATGACAAGGACACTCTCGCTCAAACCGTTCAGCTTGTGTTTACCGAGACATCGGCTGCCAATGTAAAGGTCCTCAAAGAAGAACCTACGTTCAGAGACGTGACGATTTTTGGCGGTGTTGCCAACCGCGTCATGTCCATCAGTTTTGCGGACGTTCTGGCTCAATCGAATTTCTCTGCTGAAGATGCGCCAAAAACAAGGTTTTTGATTAGCTCAATTTACGGCGGTGAAGTTCGCAAGGGTGATGTCAAAATGTTCCAAGGCGCTCTGTGGGTCCCCGGCGAACGGCTGGACTGGATGCCGCCGCAAAATGCCAAAGAGGGACAAAAAGCGTTCAAACTGACTGCGCTGCTCGGTGACACTCTCACACAGCGCGTGGTCAACGTGACTGTTTACCTGCAGGGAGCAAATGAGGCTCCTGCGCTTGCAACAATTAACCAAATCAATGGCGGAGTTGAAGATCTGCCGTTCGTGCTGACCTACGACGCAATCAGAAGTGCTTCGGATCTCTTTGACAGAGATTCCGGTCAGGTGTTTTTCAAGGTTGTCAGTCTCGAAAACGGCCGAACCCTGATGTCAGGCAGCCAGATTCAGATTGGCTCGCTGATAGGCCCCGGAGAATATGTTGTTTGGATTCCGTCGGCCAACGCAAACGGCTCTTTGTCACCGTTCAAGGTCGTGGCATACGACGGAGAACTTGAATCTGCAGCTCCCTTGTCGGTCAACATTGCCGTTGCGCCGATCAACGACAGTCCAACCGTGGCCGCAGCTGTTACGGTGCTTGACGGTCTTGAAGACACACCGATGAGTTTCAGCAACGGCCGTTTGAAGGAAGTGACTCAGGCTGCGGATGTTGACCTCAATCTGATCACTTTCAAGGTCACAGGTATCGTTCAGGGAACATTGACCCGCGCCGGCGGTGCACCTGCCAATGTCGGTGACATTATTCCCGTTTCAGAAGCTCTGTCATGGAGACCTCCGCAGGATGCCGCGGGAGTGCAGGTTCCCGTTCCGGCCTTCAGAGTTGCAGCATTTGACGGAACTGTGTTGAGTCCGGTTGAAACTCAAATCTCGGTGCAGGTTGCGCCTGTCAACGACGCGCCGGTGCTGACTTCCGTTCAGCAGTTCCCTGCTGCCATCGAAGGAAATCCTTACTTCATCAGTTTTGAAAGACTAGTTGCCGCTTCGGACATCCGTGATGTGGATTCCGCAAACCTGATGTTCCGGCTGGTCAGCGTCAGCGGCACAAGCGGCGAGGCTGTTTATGTCAAGGGCACAACCACACCGCTCGCAGCAGGCGCGATCCTTAAATCGGGAGATGTTTGGGAGTGGACACCGCCTTCGCGTTATTACAACCGCACGCTTGAAGGATTCGTTGTTGAAGCTTGGGACGGTGAACTGGCAAGCGAAAGAAAAGTTTCAGTTAACTTTTCGGTTGTCGCCGTCAATCAGGCTCCCGAATTTCAGGTTGCAAATGCACGCAACGCAGGTGCTGTTCCCGTGAAAGCGGATGAGCAGGTGACGTTGACCTACGATCAAATCGCTGCCGGACTTCAGCTCTACGATGCAGAAAACACAATTCCGGTTTCTCAATTCCGGAAGGGCAAGCCGATCATTGTTATTGAGCGGGTCGAATTTGGTGTCCTCCGTAAAGACGGTGAGCTGGTTGTCCCCGGAGTCACAACCCTTGAACCAAGCCAGACGTGGGTCTGGACTTCACCGTCCAACCGCCTTGGAATTGCGGATGCACTGATCGTTCGTGCAAAAGATGCCGACGGCTTGTTCAGCCGAAGCACCGCAACCTACAGGTTTGAAGTTCAGGAGCGCGAGAACAGAGCTCCGGTTCTCACTCAGGTCAACGTTTTTCAAGGTGCGCGCGAGGATACTCCGTACACAGTCAAGTACGAGGACATGGTCATTGCCTCCAATGCATCCGATGCAGACAACAACGCACTTGTTTTCAGAATCCGCAGTCTCACTTCGGGTGTTCTCAAGAAGGGCGACGTCGTACTGACTCCGGAAATGCTGGTGGCCAACGCGATATATTTCGGCCCCGGCGACGTCCTCACGTGGACACCGGTACTGAATGACTTCAATCCCGCACGCATCGGGTTCAAGGTCTCTGTCTTTGACGGACGTTTGGACAGCGGTGACACAGCCGGCGTGGCTGATACGGCAAAATTTGTTTCGGTGTCTTTCAATGTTGCTCCCGTCAATGACATTCCTGTCCTCGGATCTTTCACAACAATTGCTGCCGACAAAAACGGCGCGGCAACAAGCGAGGATGTTCCGGTTCAGCTTTCATTCGAGCAGCTCTATTTTGCGGCGGCCAAAACCGACGCTGATGATGAAGTGCTCGCAGCTCCGGATGCATCAAAGCCTTTCAGACACAGTTTTGTTGTTGAGAGCATTGCCCCCGGCTCGGTTCTGAGCGTTGCCGGAAATGCGGTTACAGCAGGATTCGAAATTTCTGCCGCCAGCACACCGATCGTCTGGACGCCTCCCTTGAATGCTTATGGAAATTTAGCTTCATTTACCGTGCGCCTGAAAGACGACCGAGGTGCAGAGTCGTTGATGTCTGCAGCCTCATCACCGGTGATGATTCAGCTCGCTGCGGTCAATGATGCTCCCGTGCTGACAATTCCGGCCAACGAGCCTGCTGCGAATTACCGTCTTGCCGACGCACAGGAAGATCAACCGTTTGTGCTGACGTACGATGCCATCAGAAGCAAGCTCTCGGTTTCGAACACCTACACATCCGATGTTGACGGCCCGTGGCTTGAGTATCTTGTCAGTCCGGTCGCTGCTGCCGGCGGCACTGCGACTCTTGGTACATTGAGCAAAGGCGGCACCAATGCAACTTTGGGACAAAGCCTGCGTGTTCAGCCCGGTGACGCGCTGGTCTGGCAACCGCCGCTGAACATCAACGGTGTAGTTGCGGCATTCTCGGTCAGGGTTTTCGACGGTTCGCTGCCGAGCGTAAATGCTGCGACGATGGAAGTTTCCGTTCAGGCGATTAACGACCCGCCGACGATCGCATCGGCAGCATCGGCTGTTGCGCAAAAGAATACTGCGCTGACTATCACACATCTTGCGCTGTCACAGCTGATTAATTATGCGGATGTTGAAAATGTGCAGCATGCAGGAAATCCTGCGACTGCGTGTCCCGCGGCGCCGAACGTCTCGTTCAGAATCATGGATGTGTCTTCGGGTTCCATCACAAAAATATCGACAACCGGAACGACGGTTGCCATCGCTGTGGGACAGAGTATTTCACCCTGTGAAAAACTTGTATGGCAACCTCCGCTCGATGCGATTGGAGTGTTCGGCGGAGTCCGCATTCGTGCAGTGGACAATGAAGGATTGATGAGCCCTATGACGGGGCTGGTTTCCTTTGACGTTCAGGGCAGCAATGCAGCTCCTTATTTTGCGGGCAACACTCCGGCCACCCTGCTCAACGGTCGTCAGGATTTGCCCTACACGGTGACCTATCAGGCGCTGCTTGATTCGACGGGTGCGCTTGACCCTGAAAACAACACAATTCGGTTCGAGGTTTCGGCAGGACTGAACGGCAGCACAACTTACAAAGGGACAAATCTCATCAGTGCAGCGCCTGTTCTGGTCGGTCCCGGCGAGACAATTTTGTGGAATCCTCCTCCTCAGGTTTACGGAGTGCAGAACGCCTTCGAAGTTCGTTCATACGACAGCGATAAATACAGTGAAGACAATCCCGACACGGGCCGTTTGGGCAAAGTCGTGATCAATGTTGAACTTGCGCAAATGAACCGCGCTCCCTCCGTCGCTGTAGCGCCTGTTCTTGCAGGCACACAGACGGACGTTGCCAACGAAGACAGTTATTATGAAATTACGGCTGCGATGCTGCAGACCGCCGGTCAAGTCAGCGATCCTGACCTCAATCCTGTGATCAGATTCAAATGGGATGCTTCATATGCAGTGACCGGAACTCTGCGCTTTGAGTCCGTTCCCGGAACATGGGTGACAGTGTCTGCCGGACAGGGTGATATCCTTGGTGACGGCTACGCGAGCAAATGGCGTTGGACACCTCCGCAACATGCATACGGACCTTTGAAGGCATTTGCCGTCCGCGCATTTGACGGCATTTTGCCGAGCGGATTGAGCCCTGTTTCTGTGCCGGTGACGGTCAACGTGAATCAGATTAACGACACTCCTGTGCTGGGTTCACTTGTTGGCGGGCAGAGGGTCATTCAGCCGCTGACCGGCGGACTTGAGGATGAAGCGTATGTTGTGCGTTACGATGCGCTCTTTGCGGCCGGTGTGCCAACCGATGCTGACGGCGACTTGCTGAAATTCAAATTCAAATCCGCCGGTGTCGGAACCCTGATGCGCAACGGTGTCGCTGTTGCTGCCGATGCGATGATTGCCCCCGGCGAGAGCTGGACATGGCAGCCGCCGCTCAATCAGAGCGGAGTCCTGACGGCGTTCAATGTTGTTGTGGATGACGGTACTATCGAAAGCCCGATAATGCTGCCCGTGCAGATTATTGTTGCTGCCGTCAACGACGTACCGGTTTTTGGCCCAAGTCAGTTCCTGAACAACGCAGCTAAAAATCAGACGAACGGTTATCAGATTTCCTTTGCCGACATTATGGCAAAAATTCCCGTCAATGATGTTGAGACTGTGCCCAGCCTGATTGAGTACCGGATTGAAAGTGTCGGCTCGGGAACTCTGCGGATGGGATCGTCGCAGGCGGGCAACGATGTTGCCGGACTCAATAAACCGTTCCTTCGTGCGGCGGGCGGCGACGGCACCACTGCAGAGTCCGTGCTCAACTGGACCCCTCCGCTCAATGCCACGGGCACGTTCACAGTTATGACGCTGAGAGCATTCGACGGCACGGATTACACTGTTCAGCCGATTGAAGTGAAAATCGATGTGGTCGGCGGAAATGCAGTGCCTGTGATTAATGCCGGTTTCACTCTCGGAAGCAGCTCAAATCCCACAGAGGGCACCTCTCAGAACGTTCCGTTGGTTGTTTCTTATGAAACTCTGCTGCAAAAATCGGGAGCGGCTGACACTGATTTGGTGACGGTCTATCTGCGGTTTACCACACTCGAAAGCGGAACTCTGAAAGTTGGAAATCAGGTTTACAGCACGGTTGGTGCAATTGCCGTTCCGCCCAAAATTGGCCCCGGAGACAAAATTACGTGGAGTCCGGTTGCTGAAGCGAGAGGTGTTGAGCCGGCCTTCAGAATCGAAGCGTATGACAATGTGGATGCTTCGACCAACAAATCGCTTGTCAAAGTCAATGTTACACCTGTCAATCAGGCGCCGACGATTGCGAATTCTTATGTCTTCTCGAATGCCAACCGCAATCAGGAATATGAAATTTCGTTCAACAGACTGGCCGAAACATTGACCATCGCAGACGTTGAGGACATCAATCCTGCGGATGCGGAACCGAGCGTCAACTCGTCTTCAAATAAATACGCAAAGATGAAGTTCAAAATCGAGTCCATTCTGGGTGGCCAGAGCCTGAAGATCGGCCCGAACTCAGCGTCGTCAAACGACTGGTCGCCGACTAACGCATTTGTTCAGCCGACCCAGAGAATTTACTGGATGCCTCCGGCCAATGCCCGTGGGACCTTCGACGGATTCATGGTTTCGGCGGTGGATTTGAACGGACGCGTCAGTTCAACGATGGGCAAAGTGATATTTGTTGTGGACGGTCCGAATATTGCGCCGCAATTTACCTCGACCTCCAAAAAATATCCGGACTTTAAGCAGAATACGCCCAAGGTCATCAGTTTCGATACGCTGAAAAACGACTTGGGAATTACCGACATTGACAATTCGACGGACAGTCTTTCGTTTGTTTTCACAAACATCAGTACCAACGCAGGCAAGCTGGTCGTTTCGTCAACCGACCGGACATCTTACCCCAACGTCACCTTTGCCGCTCCGCCTGCGACTGCAAAACTGAGTAAGGGCGAGCAGCTCGTGTTTATTCCGAAAGATAACTTCTACGGCAACGATGTTGAAATATTCCGTGTCCGCGTTTGGGACGGCGAAGTGGCTTCGGGGCAGGAGGCCATTGTCTCGGCAGACATCTCGTTCCTCAATCAAATCCCGCTGCTGACCAGAATTGATCCTCTGACGGGTGCAGTTCAAAATACGCCTTACGTTTTCAGCTACGACGACTTGCGCGCCAAGACGGATGTTTCCGACATTGAGGAGCCTCTGCCCGTCAAGAATGTCGGGTTCAAGATCAAGTCAGTGAACAGCGGTACGCTGCGTCGAATCAGCAGCGCAGTGGGCGCATTGCCTGTGACGTATGCAAACATTTCGACAGGCCCGTCGCCGCGGTATGAATACACGTCGAACGATGTTCTTTATCCCAATCAGCGTTTCGAATGGACACCGGCACTCAATGCCAACGGAACCCTCAATGCTGTGAATCTCGTGGCCTTTGACAATAATCAGGAAGAAAGTCAGGCACAGCTGGTGATGTATGTCGTGACCGCTGCGGTGAACAATCTGCCTGTCTTTACGTCCGAAGCTTTCGTTCCCGGTGCTACGGAAGACATGCCGTTTGTCATCAACTACGCAATGCTCAATCAGTACCTCCCCGGTACCGATGCCGAGACCGGCGTTTTGGCGTACCAGATTACAAGCCTCGGCGAAGGTTTGGCATGGCGCAAGGGAAATACTCCGTTCACTGCCTCGAATTTGCCGTTGACGTTTGGCCCGGAGAGAGCATCACTTGGACCCCGCTGGCCAACAAGAACTTTACCGCAAACGGACTCATGAGCCCCTTCAGCGTGAAGTTGCTGGACGGAAACGGCGGCTTGAGCACGGAAACAAAAGTCGTTCAGGTTTCGGTGACGGCCGTCAATGATCAACCCAAAATCGGTACGGTCACCGGCTTGGGGGTTGTTCAGAAAAACCATCCAAACGGCTTTGTCATCAACTTCAGCAACATCAGAGACATTGTTACGCTGACCGATGACGACGGAACACCGGCCAACCAGCTGAAGTACCGGATCGAATACGTCAACAGCGGAATATTGCGCATCGGCAACGCCAACACCGGCGCGCTTGTCGACGCTCCTTCAGTTAAACCTTTTATAACTGCGATCGCGGGCACCGCAGGCAGCAACGAGTATGATGTTTACAACTGGACGCCGCCGCTCAACGCCACGGGTTCGTTTGTGGTTATGACGTTGCGTGCGTTCGACGGAGTGGATTACAGCGCTTCCACCGCTGACGTGGTTGTGAGTGTTGAAGGTCTTAATGCAAAACCGACAATCAATAACGGTTTCACGCTGGGTGACAACAGCACTTCGGGTACAAAACAAAATGTGCCGCTGCTCATCAATTACAACACACTGTTGGCCCAGTCTCAGGCTGGAGACACCGATCTTACGCCTGTGTATTTCCGCATCACTCACCTTGACAGCGGCAGCCTGAAAGTTGGCAGCCAGACCTACACGACAGCCGGTGCGATTTCGCCGCCGGCATTGGTCGGCCCCGGCGAAAACATTGTCTGGAGACCTGCTCAGGAAGATTATCATCCTGCCCGCGCCGCTTTCCGTATGCGCTCGTTTGACAACGCCGATCAGTCTGACATTATCGCGGAAGTGAAGGTCAAAGTCGATGCGGTCAATCAGGTGCCTGAGCTGAATTCGGAATACACCAACACCACCGGTGCCCGTAACGGCGAACTGGTTGTTGATTTCAAAGACCTCGCGCAACAACTGAACGTCAGGGATGTCGAAGATGTAAATCAGTCCGAAACGGACATGAGTCTTAAGTATGTAAAAATGAAGTTCCGTGTTGAACAGCTGATGGGCGGTCAATATCTCAAGATTGGTTTGGACAGCGGCACGGCAACCAATTTCAGACCGACTGCTGCGGGTGTGTTGCCTGCGGACGTGAATGAAATGGTTTCAAGCGGTCTTAAACTGTTCTGGATGCCGCCGGCAAACAACATAGGCACATACGCTGCATTCCGCGTGACCGTGATGGACAGCGGCAATTTGCCGAGTGCGAACACTGCAATTTATAAAGTCACAATCTCCGGCAGCAATATTGCGCCTCAAATTTCGAATGTGTCCCCGTCGTTCGGTGTTTCAACACCTGCCATCGAAAATGTTCCTTACACGATCAGTTTTTCTGATTTGCAAACTGCTCTCGGGGTTACGGACGTCGACAGTCCTGAAACAAAGCTGGTTATTACATTTATTGATTCCACCTTCGGAGTGATCAAAAAATCAGGGAATCTGATGGCCGGCTTCCCCGGTGTCCCCGGAGTTCCGACCGCTCAGTCGATTATCGTGCGTGATGAAAATATCGTCTATTTCGCAAAAGATAATCTTTTCGGGACCAGAGCCATTTTCAAAGTCCGCGCATGGGATGACGACAAGTATTCTGCCGAAGCCACGGTGTCGCTGCAGATTGGACGGGTGAATTACAAGCCGCGTTTGACCTACGTCAACGACTTCAGCAGTGCAACCGAAGATACCCGTTTTGACTTCGATTATTTGAGCCTGCGCGGAAGGACTGACCTTACGGATATCGAGGAAAGTGAATTTGGAGCGAACTCGCTGCGCTTTGTGGTCAAGGCGTTGCCGAGCGGAACCTTGCAGCGCCGCACAAGCCTGAGCCCGTTGCAGTTTACGGACGTTCCGGTCGGATATCAGATTAGCAGCAACGATGTTCTGGCTTGGCAGCCGCCCCTGAACACCTACGGAAGACTTCACGCTTTCAGCATTGTTGCTCTGGACGGTGACAACACAGAAAGTATCACTACGCTGCCTGTGTATGTGAATGTTGCATCCGACAACGATCTTCCGACTTTCGGTACGACAACATACTTGCCCAATGCAGTGGAAGACCAGCCCTATGTAATTACCCACAACATGCTGCAAACGTACTTTCCTGCATCGGATGTTGAGAGCGGAACGGTCAGCTACCGAATCACAAGTTTGGGCGGGTTGATCGGAACGAGTCTCAAAAAAGGCACTCAAACGATCACGACGGCTGAATTGCCGATTGTGATTAATCCCGGTGAGTTTGTGACGTGGCAGCCGCCGACCAACCAATTTTCGACGGCAGGGCAGCTTTTCAATGCGTTCTCGGTGAAGGCGCTGGATACCGACGGTGGAGTCAGCAGCGCGACTGTGAGCGTGGACGTGAGCATTGCTTCAGTCAACGATATTCCGGTTATCGGTACGGTTTCTGTTCTTCCGGCGTCGTCACAGAACAACGTCGGCGGAATTAACATTACGCACGCGATGCTGATGACTGCCGTTCCCGTCACAGATGCCGAGACTCTGCCCACGGGAATTTCGTACCGTATCGAAAGCGTGAACTCGGGAACTTTGCGGATGGGCAATACCAACTTGGGTGCTGTCATTAATCCTCAGGTCCTTCGTCCGTTGATCATCAATGCGGTGGGAGACCAGACAAACACCACCGGTTACGTCAACTGGACTCCACCGCTCAACGCAATCGGCAATTACGCGATCATGACTGTAAGAGCTGTTGACGGAAATAACGAAAGCAGTTCGACGACCGCAGAAGTGAGAATCAACCTGAACGGCAGCAATGCCGTGCCGACAATCGATCCGACCTTTACCCTCGGAGCGACTGGGACAAGCACCGGAACGTCGCAGAATGTTGCGATGCAAATTGATTATGACACTCTGGTCCGCGAATCCAATGCAAAAGACTCCGACCAGACGCCGCTTTATTTCAGAATCACATCGCTCGGCAGCGGTACACTGACAGTTGGACTGAATACGTTCTCAACTGCGGGAACACTCAGTCCGGTTCCGATTCTCGGCCCCGGCGAAAAACTTGTGTGGAAGCCTTCATTCAACGATTATAACAAGGCCGGAGTGGTTCCGTCGGCGTTCACGATTGTAGCGACCGACAATATTGCTGTTTCGAGTCCGTCGATTGTCAGGGTTTCGGTTTCGTACGTCAATCAGCCTCCGCAGATGAACGCTTTTGCGGAATACAAAGACACCGATTCGGCACTGCGCAACCAGTATTACACGATCGACTTTTCCGACATGGCTAACAGATTGGGTGTGACCGACTCCGACGACGTTGATCCGGCTGTTGCGGTTTCGGGCCGTTACAATCTGATGAAATTCAGAATGGAGAACATTCATTCGGGACAGTTTCTGAAAGTTGGAACGACGTATGAAACTTCCGTTCAGGTTGTGACCGGAACAACGCTTTTTGAGTCGGGCCAGAAGTTGTACTGGATGCCGCCGAACAACGCGGCCGGAATTTATGATGCGTTCAGTGTGACGGCAGTCGACAAAGACGGGCTGGCCACAGCCAACATGGGTAAAGTGCGGGTCAACATCAACGGTTCCAATGCCGCACCGACAGCGGCAAATCCTGTGACAGTTCTGAACACAGTGATGAAGACGGGCAATGAAGGCGTTCCTTTGACCATCACGTACAATGAAATTGTTTCAAAATATCTTGTCACCGACGTTGACAGTCCTTGGATTGCGCTGATTGTCACGCAGGTTTCAAACGGAACCTTGCGCAAGGGCGGTAACATTATCACTCCCTTTACCGGCGCTCCGGGGTCTCCGCCTTCAACAGCCCTGATCGCACCCGGCGAAAGCGTTATTTTCTTCCCGACAGCCAACTACAATTCAAGCACTGCCGAAATTTTCAAATTCCTTGCCTATGACGGCGCTTCGTTCTCGGATTTGAATTCGGCAACACCGGCACTTGATCCTGTTCCCGTGACCGTAAACCTGCTGCCGGTCAACACTCCGCCGACACTGAACGCAACGGTGATTCTCGACGGATCGCTGGCAGCTCAGCGCAATACCGAATATTCAATCAGTTTTGATGTACTCGCCGACAAGCTCGGACTCGCCGACGCAGAGAGCATCAATCCTGCGGATACCCTTTCAACAAATCCGCCCAAGTACAGACTGGTGAAATTGCGAATCGAGCAGATGATCGGCGGTGCTTGGCTGAAAAATGATTCAGGCACAATTGACGGATCGAACAACACCATTTTCCAAGGACAGTCGTTGTACTGGATGCCGCCGAACAACACGAGCGGAACCTTTGATGCGTTTGTTGTTTCAGTTCTTGATCAGGACAACGCCCCCAGCCTGACCACAGGCAAGGTCAGCATTACTGTCGGCGGCCAGACTCAGGCTCCGCAGCTCGCTGTGGCAAACCTGACTTTGCCCGTCAACGGCCGGCAGAATACGGCCTACACAATCACTCATGAAGACCTCAAGGCGCAATTGGGTGTGAGCGATGCCGACAGCAGCTGGGTTTCTTTTGTTGTGACGTCAATCACCAACGGTACGCTCAAGAAGGGCGCTATCGACGTTGTTGCATACGATGAGGCGCCCTCAGCACCTATTCCGGCATCCATGGTCGCGCCTTATGAGACATTGACTTTCCTGCCTTCACTGAACACGAACGGAATCAAGGAAACATTCCGCGTCAAGGCGTATGACGGCTCCAAGTATTCAACGACCGCGGCATCGGTCATCAGCATTAATCTTGTGAAAACCAACCTTGTGCCGCTCATGACCCGAGTCGACGATCTGACCGGCGCCTCTGAAGACACACCCTACACGTTTACCTATACCGCGTTGCGGGCAAAGACCGACGCAAGCGATTTGGAAGAAACAGTGGCAGGAGCCGGACCTACGCAGCTGAAGTTCAGAATCAAGAGCATCAACTCCGGAATTCTGAAGACTTCAACCGGTACTGTGCTCATTAAGGACATGTTTATTTCGAACGGAGATTCCCTTGAGTGGACACCTGCGACCGATGCCAATGGCCGGCTCAACGCATTCAGTGTCGTTGTTCAGGATGTTGATGAAGCCGACAGCGTTGTGACTTTGCCGGTGATTATCAATACGGCAGCAGTGAACGATGCACCGACATATTCATCAGGCAATGCCGGATTGCTCGCCGGTGCGGTTGAAGACACACCGTTTGTCATTACCCACAAGATGCTGCAGGACGTGTATCCGGCAGCCGACAAAGAATCACCGGTGCTGAGTTATGAAATTACGGCTCTTGGAGGAGCAGGAACGGTTCTGAAGAGGGGAACGCAGACCCTCGTTGCAAACGACCTGCCGATTCGTCTTGTCCCCGGTGAAAGTGTTGTCTTTACTCCGATAGCGAACAAAAACTACACAGAACACGGGGCGCAGCACGCATTCTCCTTCCGTGTGGTTGATGCCGACAACGGCATTCCGACAACGACCTCGGGCGGCGTGACGACAAATGCACCTTCAGTTCAGGCCAATGTGACTGTGGCGGCGGTCAACGATCCGCCCCAGTTCGGTACTGTTTCGTTGCTGCCGAACGCCCAGCAAAACCAGAACAGCGGTTATCCAATCAGCTACGAAATGTTGCTGGCGGCAGTGCCGGTCAACGATGTTGACCTCATCGCGCCGAACACAATCAAATATCGTATCGAAAGCGTCAACAACGGTGTATTGAGAATGGGTACATCACAGGCGACGGGCGTTGACGTAACGGTTCTCAACAATCGTCCGCATGTGGTCCCGAACGGCGAAGCGGATGGAACACTGACGACCGTTGCTCTCAATTGGACCCCGCCGCTCAACGCTTTGGGCAACATGTCTGTCATGACACTGCGCGCGTTCGACGGAACCGATTATTCATCATCGACAGTCGACGTCAGGGTCTTTGTTTCGGGAAGCAACAAGAAACCGACCATTAATGCCGGATTTACCATCGGCGGCGTCGGCACCGGAACTGCGGGTACGTTCCAGAACGTCACCCTGCCGCTGAGCTATGACATTCTGCTTTCGCAATCGCAGGCAGCCGATCCTGATTTGACGAATGTCTGGTTCAAGGTCACCGAGCTTGTGAGCGGTACCCTGACGATTGGTAATGTGTCGTACACAGTCCCTCAGGTTCTTAATCCCGCGCCGATTATTGCTCCCATGGAGCGTCTGAGCTGGAGACCTGCACTGAACGCCACAGGTATGGATTCCAACGCCACCCCGAATCCGGTTGAAGCGTTCAAAATTGTTGCGTTCGACAACGTTGACGCTTCCGTGAATCCTTCTCTGGTCAAGGTGAACGTTGCTCCCGTGAACCAGTTGCCGAAGGTCAATGCCAGCTTTGTTTTTGGAGAATCGGCAACGCCGGTGGCTGCCCGTAACACGGTTTATGAAATTGCCGTGTATGATGTTGCGGACAAGCTCGGTGTTTACGATTTGGAAGATATTGACAATCCTTCCAACGTTCCTGCCTCGCGATTCAACAACATGAAATTCAGAATCGAAGATGTGCTCGGCGGGCAGTTCCTGCGCGTCGGAACTTCATTGGCCGGTGCGGTGAACGTCAATCGTCTGATTTTGCCAACCGAACGGCTGTACTGGATGCCGCCCAACAACATGATCGGAACTTTTCCGGCGTTCACATTTGCGGCAGTCGACAGCATGGGTGTCACGAGCGCAAACGTCGGAACCGTCAGCATCAAAGTTGACGGCTCGTCGCAAAAACCCGTCATCGCGAACTACAACACTCCGACCAACCCGCTGCAACTGTTGGGCGGTGTACAAAATGTGCCGCTGAACATTACGCACGACCAGCTGAAGCTCTCGTTGGGACTGACAGATACCGACAGCAGCTGGGTATCCTTTGTTGTGACAAACATCAGCACCGAAAACGGTGAATTGCGCCGCGGCGGCGGAAGTATGGTGTCGTATTCAAGTAACACAGGTACTCCGCCCTCGGCCGCGGTGATTGCTCCGCGTGAAACCGTATCGTTCCTGCCGCTGATTGGCACAGTCGGTGCGTCGGTGCAGATGTTCAAGGTGCGTGCATACGACGGAACCAACTATTCGGATCAGGAATCCATCATTAAGGTTGCCATCAGTGCAGTGAATCAGGCGCCGACCATGAATCAGGTTTACACATTTTCCGGAACGCCAAACACGCTCGGTGGCGGCGCAGCGCGGAACAGTCCTTGGGGAATCTTGTTTGAGGATTTGGCGGAACGCCTGACTGTAGCCGACCTTGAAGATGTAAATCTTTCGAATCCGCCTTCGACCCGCTACAACAATATGAAATTCCGCATCGAGGGACTGCTCGGCGGACAGTACCTGAAGATTGGTGCATCGGACGGCACCCCTGAAACATCAACGGCAATTGATACAGTCAACAACACCTTCAACCCCGGCCAGAAACTCTGGTGGTTGCCGCCGAGCAACGCGGTCGGAAGTATTGAAGCATTTACACTGACGCTGCTCGACAGTCAGGATCTGCCCTCGAACTACAGAGCGCGACTGACAATTGTTGTGAGCGGCATCAACGAAAAACCTGTGGTCGGAAATGCGGCTCCTGCGGCTTTGTCGGGAGCAACGCAAAACATGCCGTTTGTGATCACCTACGATACACTCCGACAGACCTTCGGAATTACAGACTTCGACTCGACGTATACAAGCCTTGTGATTACATCGGTAAAGAACGGACTTGTTAAAAAAGGCACAACAAACGTTTCGGCCTTTACGGGTGCTCCGGCGGCACCGCCGGCGTATTCCGTCATTGCACCGTCCGAATCGGTTGTCTATTTCCCGACAAATAACCTGAGCGGTAATAACACCGAAGTGCTGAAAGTTCGCGCCTACGACGGCAGCGAATATTCCACCGGTGAAGGTACATTGCTTGTCAACATTTCACCGGTCAACCAGCGCCCGCAAATCAACGCAGTCTTCAGGAGTGCGCAACGAGCTGCTGGCAATTCCTTTTGCCACCCTTGCAGCCGGACTTGGCGCAACGGACCTTGAGGATGTCACCGGAACAGGTGCCGACAAGTACAACAAGCTGACATTCCGTGTTGAGCAGGTTTTGGGCGGTCAGAGTTTGATGATTGGTACGACTGCCGGCAACGCAACCTTGTTTGATGCCAACAACAACACAGTCAACGTAACGAATGTTGCCGGTGTTCCGACGGCCAAAAACGTCTATTGGATGCCTCCGGCGAATTCCGCAGGTACCTATGAAGCCTTCACCGTGAGTGTCTTCGACAGCGGCAATCTTTCGAGCGCGATCATTGCCAAAGTGGTTGTGTCAGTTTCGGGAAGCGACAAGTCGCCGGTCATTGGAAATTTGAATGCAACAGTCGGTAATGTCGGAGCGGGCACCGGAGCAACCGAAAGTCGTCCCTACGAGATTTCGTATGAAACTCTCCGCTCGGCAGCAGTGTTGAATCTTAGCGACGAAGACAGCAGTTGGGTTTCACTGGTGGTGACTGCAACTGCAAATGGAGTGTTCAAAAAAGGCGCAAATAGCCTTGCAATTTTTACAGGAATGCCGTCCGCACCTCCCAACACGGCTGTCATCGGGCCCAACGAGTCGATTACTTATTTGCCGACTGCCAACCTCAATGGCGAAAAATTGATTCTCAAGGTCAGGGCTTATGACGGCGCAACCTATTCGGCAGACGAAGCCGTTGTTAACGTCAACATCGTTGCAGTTAATACTCCGCCAACATTGACCACACTCAATGACTTTTTGATAACCAATCAGGCGCAAAGCGATGCAATCGCTTTCACATATGACCAACTGCGGCAAAAGACGGACGTGGCAGACGTTGAAGAACCTGCAGGAACCAAACAAATCGGCTTCCGCATCAAGAGCATTGCCGGAGGCCAGATTTACCGGACATCAGTGAATCCCAAAGTCCTGCTGACGACAGGAAATGTGCTGGGTCCGAACGAAACATTCGAATGGAAAGCTCCTCAAGTTCTTAACGGCAGACTGCAGGCCATGACGGTTGCTGCGGTTGACGGAGACAACCTTGAGGGTGCAGTCGTTCTTCCGGTTTATTTCAATACACAGTTTATCAACAGCAGACCGACGTTCCTGTCGGAGACCTTCCTGACCGGAGCGTTCGAAGATACGCCCTTTATTATTTCACACACAATGCTCGCTCAGGCATTGCCCGGAACGGACGTCGAGAGCGGTGTGCTTGAATATCAAATTACCGAGCTGGGCGAGGGAGAGTACTGGAAAAAGGGAATCACGCAGTTCTCGTCCGTAGATTTGCCTGTGGTTGTGAAACCCGGTGAGAGCGTGACGTGGATGCCGCCACCAAACAGAAATTATGACAACAAGCCAAGCGGTGCGGGTAACACCCTCACGTTTAAAGTTAAACTTCTCGACGGCAGCAACGAAACCAGCGTAGCCGTCAAGGATGTCTGGGTTGCAATTACGTCCGTCAATGACTTTCCTGCATTCGGCGTGATTTCGGCGCTGTCAAATACCACCAAGAACAAATCCGGCGGTCAGGTGATCACGTGGCAGGACCTCAAGGATGCCGTGAAAGTGAACGATCTTGATACGAATGTGGATGATATCCAGTACCGCATCGAGAATGTGTCATCAGGTACTTTGCGGGTCGGAAGTACATTGCAGGGCGTGAACGTAGCAACCATGGGTTCCCAGCCTTACTTTGTGAAAACAGGCGCAAACGGCGTCACAACCAGCACCGATTTCAACTGGATGCCGCCGCTGAACGGAGTGGGGCAATTCGCCGTCATGACGGTTCGTGCATACGACGGCAGGGACTTCAGCGTTGCAACGGCCGAGGTTCGTATAACGGTGACAG